>CAZDGT010000445.1:0-7577 GCA_964504905.1 uncultured Bordetella sp.
CAAGCGGGCGCGGCTGCCGGACAGAAGTTCGGCCGCGACCACGATCCCTATGGCTACACCATCTGGATGGCGGGTGGCGGCGTCAAGGGCGGGTACATCTACGGCGCCACCGATGACATCGGTTATTTCGCCGTGGAAGACCGCATGCACATTCATGACTTTCATGCGACCGTGCTTCATCTGATGGGCCTGGATCACACACGCCTGACCTATAACTATTCCGGTCGGGATTTTCGACTCACCGATGTTGCCGGGGTTGTGGCGAAGAAAATCATCGCGTAGGCTAATAGCTTGTCTATCTTAAGCAAGGCCGGGCTGCCGGCCCTACTGATCGCGCTGGCAACTCCCTTCGCGATAGCGCAGCAGGATCATAGGAAGTGGACGAACTACGGAGGAGGTCCCGATTCGTCCCACTACGTCACTCTCAACCAAATCAACAAATCCAACGTAAATCAACTCAAGATTGCGTGGATTTATCCCACTGGTGACGACAACACTTATCTGTTCAATCCCATCGTGGTGGACAACGTGATGTACGTGCTGGCGAAGAACAGTTCGCTGGTTGCCCTCGACGCATCTACTGGAAAAGAGATTTGGATTCATGCCAACCTCCCGGGATTGAGTACCCGCGGCATAGCGTACTGGGAGAGCAAAGACCGTAAGGATCGCCGGCTGATCTTCGCGATCAACGGCTTCTTGGAAGAGATCGATGCCCGCAGCGGCAAATCAATTTTGCAGTTTGGAAACAATGGGCTGGTCAATCTAAGAGAAGGCCTGGGCCGGGATCCCAAGACCATGGCTCGCATTCAACCCAACAGCCCGGGACGCATATTTGAAAATCTGATCATCTTGGGATCGGCCACCGGCGAAGGGTATCTTTCCCCTCCTGGCGATATTCGGGCATTCAACGTGATCACCGGCAAAATGGTGTGGATCTTCCACACCATCCCGCATCCGGGGGAGTTCGGGTACGAGACCTGGCCCAAAGAGGCGTGGCGATACTCCGGCGGAACCAATAATTGGGGTGAAATGACGCTGGATGAAGCACGGGGCATTGCTTACATTCCTACCGGATCGCCGACCTACGATTATTACGGTGCCGACCGGCCCGGCACGAATCTGTTTGCAAATTCTCTGCTGGCGCTGGATGCCCGCACCGGGAAACGGTTGTGGCATTTCCAGATGGTCCACCACGATTTATGGGACTACGATGCCACCACTGCCCCGCAACTCGTAACCGTGCGCCATGATGGCAAGGTAGTCGACGCGGTTGCGCAATCGTCCAAACAAGGTTTCTTGTACGTATTCGATCGCGTGACAGGCAAGCCACTGTGGCCCATCGAAGAGCGTCCCGTCCCCAAGAGCGACATGCCTGGGGAGCAGGCGTGGCCCACGCAGCCATTTCCCACTGCTCCGCCGCCTTTCGCCCGCCAAAAAATGACGGCGGACGATGTGAATCCTTACATACTCACTCCACAGGAACGCGCCAGTTGGAAGGACCGAATCGCCAGTCTGCGGCATGAAGGCCTGTTCACGCCGCCGTCTACTGTAGAGACGCTTTCGATGCCCGGCGCCCGGGGAGGCTCCAATTGGGGCACCGCGGCGTCCGATCCCGCCAAGGGGATGGTTTATCTGACCACTCAGGATTGGCCTACGATTTATAAACTGAGCGCTGAAGATCCCTTTGCTCCGCGCGCGCGCGCCGGTAGACCGGGCGTGTCCGCGGGTCAGGCCATATACGAACAACGGTGCGAATCCTGCCATGGTCCGAACGGAGCGGGCGCCGCTGTCGGACCACCGAGGCTCGCCGGCATAAACACACGGCTCGATCTGGATTCCTTCCAGGGAGTAGTTCGTTCCGGGAAAGCCGAGATGCCCGCGTTCCAGGATCTGGACGACGTGGCGGTGCAAGAGTTGTTCACCTACCTATCGAGTCCGGGAAGAACAAGCGCGAAGAACACACTCCCTGCAGGGCCCGTGGTGGCGTCCGGCGGAGCCCCCGGTGGACTTGATATCACGGTCAGTGGACCGCGTTACAGCCAAATCGGCGGTCCGCCCTATCCCGAGGGTAGCGGCGCACCTACAAGACGTTATTACACGGATTGGGGCCTCTACCCCAACCGCCCGTATGTAATCGGACCGCCGTGGTCCTCGCTGGTTGCTTTTGACCTTAACAGTGGAACTATTAGGTGGAAAGTGCCGCTCGGCCAGGATGCGCAAGCCGCTGCAGAGGGCGCGACCAATACAGGCGTCTTCATGGCAGAGCATCACGGAATCGTCATCACTTCGACTGGATTGCTGTTCGTCGCCACGACCGATGGTAAAGTTCGCGCGCACGACACCGATACAGGCAAAGTGCTGTGGACCAGAGATCTGCCCACGGGTTCCGAGGGAATGCCGGCTATGTACGAGGTGAATGGACGGCAGTTCTTGGTGGTACCGGCGTCTTCCGGAATCAACTCGGGGGGTGGTCACGGCGGCCCGGGTAGCCCCCCGCCCGCCACAGGTCGCGCCAAGAGTTACGTGGCCTTCGCGCTACCGGACAAAGCTTCGAAATAAAGCTAGTCTGTTTGCGAAACTTCTTCACTCGGGTGACAAGCCCGCCTCAGCGAGCGCTTGCAGGTAGTCCTCTCGAGTATTTAGATTCCGCAGCGTGAGGAGATCTCGATCAACTGATACCATCTCCTCCGGGCGCACTCGGCGAGTTCGCACGGCATCAAACAGAAACGCGGGCCGTAACCGGTCTTCTGCCAGCAGGGATTCCACATGCGGCAGCGTGTCGCGCCGGTAAACTGCCGACAGCGGATGGGGGAAGCCATCGATTTCCATCACGGCGATGTCATGAACGCCGAGCAGTTCGATCATCCGCTCGAGGAAAGGGGGTGCAAGCAACGGCACATCGCAGCTTGTTATGTATGCCATGTCAACGGAATTCGGGAGGGCTTTCAGCCCGGCGCGCAATCCTTCCAACGGGCCCCGTTGCTCGCGTTCGTCGCGGGCGACGGTAATTTCATCCGGAAGATTCGGTAGCGGCTGCTCGCGCGCGGCAACGACAACGATGGGGGAAACAACGGTGCCGAGCAACCGCACCACGCGCTGCAGCATTGTCTCGGGTCCGAAGGGCAGGGAAGCTTTGGGAACTCCCATTCTGGTGGATCTTCCGCCGCACAAAACAATGCCGCCCGCGATCACGGCTTCATCCCTAGTTTGGCTAACCGCCGCGCCGCAACGCCCCTACGGTAGCACTGCCGTAATGTTTCGCTTCGGCACTTCTCCAACGGGGATGCGGGTCACTTCTTTCATCGACTTGACGTCGACAACTGACACCGAATTTGATGCGGCATTGGCCACGTAAGCGGTCTTGCCGTCCGGCGTGAGAGTCACCCAATCCGGGGCTCGCCCGACCTCCGTGGTGCCGAGGACCTTCAAGTCCGGGAGAGAGTATGAGTAGAGCGAGCTGTTCAGCCTGCTGGTCACCACCAGCGTCTTTCCATCGGAGGTGACTGCCATGCCGTGAGACTCGTTGCCGCCCATTCGGTACGGGGACTTTCCTGGCGGAAGATCGGGATTCTTAATGCGGTTGATCTCCTTGTGAGTCGCAAAATCCACCACGGCAAATCCATTGAAGCCGGAAAGCTGGACGAAGATCCATTTGGTGCTTCCATCTGGATTGGTTGCAAACGCCATAGGACGAATCCCCAAGTCCATGACCAGCGACCATACGGGCGTCTCGGTCTTGGCATCAATCACAGTGATCGTCTTCGATGGAATGGAGCCGCTGACAACGTACTTGCCGTCGGGAGTTACGTAGGTGTTGTGCACAGCACCACTGACGGAGATACTCTTAACGTTTTGTAGCGAGGCCGTGTCGATCACATCCACTGCGCCCGGCGCTCTGGCGATTGCGACATAGACTCGCCGGCCATCCTTGCTAATCGAAATGTTGTTGGGGTGCCCGCTCAGCGGGATGCTGCGGACAACCTTCAGCGTTTTTTGGTCCACCACATCAAGAGTGCTTTCCCCTTCATTGCTGATGTAGTAGCGGCTTCCGTCGGGCGCAACCGCCGCGCCGTGATTCACCTCTATGCCGTGGATGACGCCCACCACCTTGTTCGTGGCAGGATCAATGATGGACACTTCGTCCCCGGCGCTGTTCGTCTGTATGATGCGAACCGAGCTCGCCGCCAAAGGCAGGGCGAGCAGAACTACAAGGTGCGTCAAACGGGGCCGTATGTGGATCAAGGTCATAGTAGTCAAGCGCTCCTCGGCGCTGGGGCAAGTTTATTAGGGAGAGGCGTTCGAGTCAAGCCGTGCGTCCGGCAGGCGCCTATTTCTCTACGGGAGCGCCTTTGGCGGTCCACTCAGACATGGAGCCATCGTAGAGGCGCACATCATAGCCCAGATACTTGAGCGTAAAGTATGACTGCGTGGCCTGCATACCAGTGTTGCAATACGTCACCACGCGTTTTTCTGGCGTCACGCCTATGGCTTCGTACAGTTTGCGGAGAGCATCATCGGACTTCAGGGCCTGGTTCTCACGGCTGGTCTGGTTTTCCATCCAGAATTCATTGACCGCGCCCGGAATATGAGATCCCTTCTCGCCGCGAAAATCCCCGGCCGACCGGACGTCCAGCAAAACTTCCGAGGAAGCTGGCTTGGCCGAGAGCTGCTTAACAGTGTCCATTTGTACGATCAATTCCGGCTTGGGACGTGGCGTGAAGTGGCCTTGACTCGACGGGGGAGCGTCCTTGGACAGCGGGCGGCCCTCGCTCTTCCATTTTTCCAATCCGCCATCGAGCAGGGCAGTCTGATCTCCATGGCCAAGGTAATCCAGCGTGAAGTAGGCGCGCGTCGCGGGAAGAACGGACGCGTCGCTATAAAAAATGACTCGTGAATCGTCGGATATGCCTGCCGCTTCGATGACTCTTTTCAGATCGTCCACGGGCGCGAGTTCGTTAGGGACGCCGTCGCGCGTGACCGCCAATTCCGGAAGGGCGACGAACCGTGCGCCTGGAATGTGCCCCGCGTCGTACGCCGTGCGATTCGGTGCGACATGGAGTACGACAACCTTGGCATCGCCCGCATGTTTCGAAAGCCAATCGGTGGAAACCACCATGTCAGGACGCGACGCCGCGGATGCGACGGCGGCGATCGCCCATAAGGATCCGAGTACTTTTGTGGTCATCACGAAATCTCCTCGAAATAAACTCGCTCAATTATCTCACCGCGACAGTCCGCCGTGCGGAATGGGCTACGGCACGCTGAACCGTTATCCTTAGGGTCAGGGTCAAATGCTTGCAGCCATCGGTGCGGAAGATGCGGTTCTTGACGCTGGCATGATTCGGGAGCAGCTGTACGCTGCTCTTGGGCGGTTCGGCGATCGCACAAGAGTTCTCGCAGTTCCTCCGGATATCACAAGATTTCACTCGGGAGCGGGCGAGCTGACCGAGATGGCTTACGAGTATCTCGGGCCGAAGCTTGCGAAGGTGCTGCCGTCCACGGGAACACATACGCCGATGTCAGACCAAGAGATCGCGGCAATGTACGGGAGAGTGCCGCGCGGCTTGTTCCAACATCACGCCTGGCGAACTGACCCGGTGACGCTGGGCGAAGTTCCGCCCTCGTTTGTCGAACAGCAGTCAGAAGGCCGCTTGAACTTCTCGTGGCCTGCGCAGGTGAACCGGCTCCTGGTCGAGGGCGGATTCGATTTGATCTTATCTATCGGGCAGGTTGTGCCCCACGAAGTCATAGGGATGGCCAACCACAACAAGAACGTCTTGATTGGCACTGGCGGCGCGGAGGCCATCCATCGCAGCCATTTCCTGGGCGCCGTGTACGGAATCGAGCGCATCATGGGGCGCGCGGACACTCCGGTCCGGCGCGTTTTGAACTACGCCATGAGCAGTTTTGGCCGCGAGCTCCCGATCCTTTATGTCTTGACGGTTAAAGGAAAGGATGCCGACGGCAATCTGGTTACTCGCGGCCTATTCATTGGCGATGACAACGAGTGTTTTGAGCGGGCGGCCGAGTTAAGCCTCAAAGTGAATTTCGTGATGCTGGAGCAGCCGATCAAGAAGGCGATTGTGTATCTGAATCCTTCGGAGTTCAAGAGCACGTGGCTGGGCAACAAAGCGATCTATCGAACGCGGCTGGCCTTGGCTGACGATGCGGAACTGTTGGTGATTGCGCCCGGCGTTAGGACGTTTGGGGAAGATGGGGAGATCGATCGCCTGATTCGCAAGTATGGTTATGTGACGACGCCAGAAGTGCTCCAAGCCGTCGATCGCGACCAGGACCTCGCTGGGAATCTCAGTGCAGCCGCCCACCTGATTCACGGATCATCGGAAGGGCGCTTTCGGATTACCTATTGCCCGGGGGATCTGACACGCGAGGAGATCGAGAGCGTGAATTATTCCTACGGATCGGTCGCAAGCGCTCTCGAAAAGTATGATCCGTCCAAGCTCCGGGACGGCTTCAACGACGTCGACGGAGAAGAGATTTTCTACATTTCGAATCCGGCACTGGGGCTATGGGCGCACCGCAGCCGTTTTTCAGCCCATCCCTAAATCGTCATAGCGCCGAATCCGCCATCCACACGCAGGATTGTTCCGGTGACAAAAGACGAAGCCTGCTCTGACGCAAGAAAAAGAGCCGCTCCCACCAATTCGGATGGCTCGCCGAAGCGCCGCATCGGCGTGTGCGCCATGATCGATTGCACACGTTCTTCCGTCAGGAGCGCCCGGTTTTGCTCCGCCGGGAAGAATCCCGGCAAGATCGCATTGACGCGCACTTTGTGAGGGGCCCACTCGCGCGCTAGATACTTGGTAATTTGATTGACGCCGCCCTTCGATACCGAGTACGTAAACACTCGCGACAAAGGCGGATCGGACGATGCCGACGAAATGTTGATGATGGAGCCGCCGCTTCCTGCCTCTATCATGTGCTTTCCAAAAACCTGGCAAGCGAGAAATACGCTGCGCAAGTTCACGTTTAGGATGTTCTCCCACTCAGCTTCGGCGATGTCGAAGAATGGAGTGCCTGAATTGATGCCGGCCGCGTTCAGCAGAATATCGACTCGTCCAAAACTCGATAACGCCGATTGCAAGACGGTCTCCAGGTCAGCTTTATTGGTTGCGTCAGCTTGGCAGCCGATTGCGCTGCCGGAATCGTGAGAGATCTGCTGAGCAACCTCTTGAGCTTTCGTAGGAGTTACATCAACGACAACGATACTCGCTCCAGCCGCAGCTATTCCCCGAGCCATCTCGCTCGCCAGAACGCCGCCACCACCCACTACAACCGCAGTCTTGCCTGACAACGAAAAAAGGGATTCCATGCTTGGTCCAACTGGCCGCAATGATCGTATACTAGCAGCCAGCGGGATTTCCAGACCAGGAGCGTGCGTTATGCAATCAAGACGAGACTTTGAAAAATTGGCGCTTGCGGGCTTGTCGGCTTTTGCATTTCCACGCGGCGCACGAGCCGCGGCGATCGATTCGACCGTTCGCGGTGTAAAGCTCGGAATCACGACTGGTTCGCTAAATCCACTGCCGGAAGTTGCGGGCAAAGACAGGACTGAT
>CAZDGT010000446.1:0-5941 GCA_964504905.1 uncultured Bordetella sp.
CACCGCGACGGCGGCCCCGGCCTCGGCCAGTCCCAGCGAAATGCCTCGACCAATTCCGCCATTCCCGCCAGTTACCAAAGCCACGCGGCCGGTGAGATCAAATAATCCAGGCGCTTTCACTTAAACTAGCGCCTCGATCCGTACCGTGAAGTCCAGCTTCCCGCGCAGCGTATTCGTCATGATGCATCCGCGCTCGGCAATCTCCACCAGTTTCTCGAACAGCTCGCGGTCGGAGAACTTTGCGGTTACTAAGAGTTCCACAGCTGTGAATCGCGCCGGCGCATCCGCCAGCGTCCCGATTACTTCCGTCCGCACTTCCGACACATCGGCTTCGCGCGCCTTGATCGCCGCCAGCAGGTTGCTCATGAAGCAGCCTCCGATCGACGCCAGGAACAGCTCGCCGCCCATCGGGCCCTGATCGTTGCCGCCCTTCGACGCCGGTCTGTCGATCAAAATCTTGTGTTGCCGGATGTCCGCTTCGGATGTGGACCCGCCAACCTGGTGCAGGGGAATTCGAATCTCACTTGGCATGATGCCTAAGATTATCGCAGGATGCTACTGGCCGGGCATGGGCGATACGTCCACGGAAACGCTGATCACGTGCTCGCCGCCGCCCAACGCCACTCCCTTGACCGGAGTCACATCGGAATAGTCGCGCCCCCACGCCAGCGTCACGTGGCGTCCGCCAGGTATGGTGTTGTTGGTGGGGTCGAAGCCCTGCCAGCCGAGCACCGGGCACCACACGGAGACCCATGCGTGCGACGCTTCCGCGCCCGTCAGGTTCGCGTCGCTGCGCAAATACCCGCTAATGTAGCGCGCGGGTAGGTCGAGTGAACGTAAGCATGCAATCATCAGGTGCGCGAAATCCTGGCACACGCCGTGCCGCGAGGCCAGCACTTCATGAATAGGCGTCGAGATGGTGGTCGCGCGTTTGTCGTATTTAAAGTCTTCGAAAATTCGCCGCGAAAGATCGTTGGCCGCATCCAGAATCGGGCGGCCCGGCACAAATGAGGGCGCTCCATAGGCTGCGAATGCCTCGCCCAGCATAACGAGTGGCGACTCGAAAACATACTGCGATGCGTCAAAATCGTCTTCCGATTCGCGGCGGTGCGCCTCCTCGCGCACCTCCTCCCAGGCCGGCGAAAACTGCAGGCGCGGCGCATCGGTGGGTGTCAGGTCGATCGCGCAGCGCGAAGTGATCGTGAGTTCCCTATGCGGCTGGCTGATAGAGAACATCGTCACCGGATTGCCGAAGTAATCCGAACGCGTCGCCGAAAAATCGGGAGCCGGATCGATATCCAAATCGTGGTCTAGCACCGTCTGCCCCGGGCACGGCCGCGGCGTCAGGTGCGCTTCCGAGTGGCACGTCGAAACGACGTCGCTATACAGGTAACGCGTCGTGTGTGTCGCTTGCAGTTTCATGTTTTTACGACGCCGACAGTTGCCTCGATTGCGGCGAGTGGCTGAAGTACGCCCGCGTCAAAGTCTCCGAGAGTTGCACCAGGTCCTTGATCAATCGCGAAAACAATGCATCCAGCGTGGTTGAGCCGAACCCGTCCCGCACCAACTCGCGCACGTCGGCAAGCTGAACTCCCGTCAGCAAAGCCAGCGCCATGCGCGCCTCAGCAGGCCGGCGGATCGTGGTGTGGCTTGCAGGAAGTTGGTCGACGTCTTCTTGAAGACGCGCCAGTTGAAACGCAATGGACCGCGGATTGGCCTCGTCTGCCAGCAGCAGATCCAGCACCAGATCGGTCTGGATCGACGTAAGATACCGCGAACGATAGGTAATAGAGCTGTCCGCGATTTCGAGCACCGCCTCCAACACTCCGATATCCGCTGGTATCTCACGCGCCAAACTGTTGCGCAACAACTCAGCCATCTGCAGCGCCCGCTCCAGGCGTCGGCCAATATCCAGGAAGCGCCAGCCATCGCCGCGCGTCATGCCTTCCATCACCAATCCGGCGAATGCCGAGAGCGTGATGATGGCGTGGTTTAACCGGTCCTGCGCCACTCCCACGTGGATCATGTCCGCCAAGGAGTGTTCGGAGAACTGCTGATCCAGCTGGTTCAAAATCAGCCACGCATCCACGGAAATGCGGTCCCTTAATAGCCCCGCCACCTGACGAACCTGGTGGATGTTCGATGCCAGTCCGCTGGCTGGATCGTACATCATCGAGATCAAGTCGCGTTCCGGCGTGTTCTCGCCCGTTCGTTCCGCCAGAAATCCCTGCGCCTGCAAAACATGCAAGCCTAGGTTCAACCCGGATGCCCGCGCCACATCGCCTTCCTGGAAAACACGGCCCAACGTCGCGCGAGTGATGCGCACCACCGCTTCTACCCGCTCCGTATAACGTCCCAGCCAGAAAAGATTGTCGGCCACGCGGCTCGGCAGATCGAACGTCGCGCGGCTCACTTCCAATGGGTGCGTGGGCTGCCGCAGCAAGCTAAATTCCGGAGCCGGCCCGTCGCCCAGCACCCACGTGTCCTTGCTGCCGCAGCCGCGCTGAATGGAGACCACCATGTTGCTCAGTGACGCTGAGATCCGGCTCAGCCCGCCCGGCATCACCAGATAATTCGACCCCGTGCTGACGGCGAAAACGCGCATCACGAGGTGCCGCGGCTGCAGTTGTCCCGCTTCCCAAACCGGAACTGTGGAGAGATCCACGTGCTCTTGCGCTACATACCGCCCGGGCCGAGCCCGCATCTTGGCGATCAGTTGTTCGCGCTGCGCCGCGCTCAGTTCTTCGCCGAAAATCGGATCTTCGCCGCTGCCCGGGAAGGTCGGTTTGATCACGAGTTCGTCCAGATGCTCCGCCGCATATTCCAGCGGAGCTTCCTGGCCGCACCACCACGTCGCCACCGTCGGCATCTTCAGCTTCTCGCCGAGAAGCTGTTGGCATAGTCCCGGAAGAAATGCCGCGTAAGCCGGCGACTCCGCCAGTCCCGACCCCAGCGCGTTCGCCACCGACACAGTTCCCGACCGCACTGCCTGCACCAGTCCAGGAACGCCCAGCATCGAATCCCCGCGCAGTTCCAGCGGATCGCAGAAAGCATCGTCTTGTCGCCGCACGATTACGTCCACTGGGAGCAAGCCGCCCAGCGTCTTCAGGTACACTCTGTTCTCGCGCACCGTGAGATCAGCGCCTTCCACCAGCGTGTAGCCCAAATAGCGCGCCAGGAACGCGTGTTCAAAATAGGTTTCGTTATACGGGCCAGGCGTTAGCACCACAATGCGCGGATTTTCCCGCTTCACAGGCACCATACGCTGCAGCGCGTTGCGATATGCCTGAAAGTAGTTCGCGACACGCCGCACATGCGATGCACGGAAAACGTCCGGCATCACGCGCGTCGTCACCAGCCGGTTTTCTAGCGCATAGCCGGCTCCCGACGGGGCTTGTGTGCGGTCCGCCAGCACCCACCATTGCCCATCGGGCGAACGTGCCAGATCCGCCGAATACATGTGGAGAAAGACACCGCCTTGCGGCATGATTCCCCAACACGAACGCAGGAACGCAGGATTCGGGAACACTAGTTCGCGCGGCAGCAGATCCTCGCGCAGCAACCGTTGCGGCCCATACAGATCCGCCAGGATGGTGTTGAACAACATCGCCCGTTGCGTGATTCCGGCCTCAATGGCTTTCCACTCCTCCGGGTCCATCACCAGCGGAATCGGATCCAGTTGCCACGGTCGCGCGTTGTTCTGCGGATCGCTATAGACGTTGTAGGTGATGCCGTTGTCGTGAATCAGGCGGCGGCCATCGTGCCACCGCCGCGCAAGCCCGTGATGCCCCATCCCGGTCAGCGATTCCGACAGCTTCCGCCAGTGCGCCCGGACCTCTTCGTTCTCACCCAGTAGCTCATCGTAAAAGCCCGGCGTCGCGGCGTAAGGCCACGCGGGGTCTAGCTTGGACTGCGTCTGTTCAGGCGGGCGTTTCATCCCAAAATTCCCATCGGTGCCGCGAGATGCTTTTCCCTAGTGTGCCACACCGGTCCTAAAATCCTCCAACTGCCAGAAATCCTGTGTTCGCCTCGGGCGCGGGACGCCGCAAATCCAGTGTGAGCGGGAAATCTGGATCTTCCTCGGCCGCGGGCACCACCATCGGGCCCGGCGTATGTCCGAACGCAAAGAATCGGCCCGCGCGCCGCGACTCCGCTTCATTGGCGTTCACCGGGAACGTGGCGAAACTGCGTCCGCCCGGATGCGCCACGTGATACGCACAACCGCCGATCGAGCGCCCGGCCCAGGTATCCACAACGTCGAAGATCAGCGGCGCATGCACGGGAATCGTCGGATGTAGGCAGGATGGTGGCTGCCACGCCCGGTACTTCACGCCCGCCACGTATTCCCCCTGCTTGCCCGTGAAGCGCAGCGGAATCCTTCGCTTATTGCAGGTCACGATATAGCGCGAACTAGTTACGCCCTTCACCTTCACCTCGACGCGCTCCACCGAAGAATCTACATAGCGCGCCGTTCCGCCCGGACTTCCTTCCTCACCCAGCACGTACCAGGGTTCGGTGGCTTGACGGATTTCAATATTGATCCCGGCATGATGCGTGCGCCCTAGCATCGGATAGCGGAACTCGAAGTGCGGCGCGAACCAGTCGGCTTCGAACGGATAGCCCGCAACCCTCAAATCGTCGAGCACGTCTTGAAAATCTCGCCCGATGAAATGCGGAAGCATGAAGCGGTCGTGCAGTTGCGTCCCCCACGCGATCGGTTGGTGCATATACGGTTCCCTCCAGAACCATGCGACCAATGCGCGCACCAGTAGCTGCTGGGTCAAACTCATCCGCGAATGCGGTGGCATCTCAAACCCGCGTAGCTCCAGGAGCCCCAATCGCCCCGTCGCCGAATCCGGCGAATACAATTTGTCGATGCAGAACTCGCTGCGGTGCGTGTTGCCGGTCAGATCCACCAGCAGATGGCGGAAGATACGATCCACCAGCCACGGCGGACAGTCGCCTTCACCAGGTTTCGGAATCAGCCCGAAGGCAATCTTCAATTCGTACAGACTGTCCGCACGTGTCTCATCAATGCGCGGCGCCTGGCTCGTAGGCCCGATAAATATGGTCGAAAACAAATACGACAGCGCCGGATGATTCAGCCAGTACCCCACCATGCTGCGCAGCAGATCCGGACGCCGCAGGAATGGGCTGTCCGCGGGAGTCGCCGCACCCAGCACGAAATGGTTCCCGCCGCCGGTGCCAGTATGCCGCCCGTCCAGCATGAACTTTTCCGTACCCAGCCGCAACTGGCGCGCTTCCTCATACACAGCCGTGGTGTTCTCCACCAGCTCCCGCCAATTCTTGGCCGGATGAATGTTCACCTCGATCACGCCCGGGTCGGGCGTAACTTTGACGTTCTGAATCCGGATATCGTGTGGGGGCGTGTAGCCTTCAATCACCAGGGGCATCCCGAGATGAGCCGCCGTGTCTTCAATCGCGGCCAGCAGATCCACATAATCCTCAGTCGCGTCCACTGGCGGCATGAAGATGTGCAGACGCCCTCCTCGCGGTTCCACGCAGAGCGCTTTGCGCACGACCCATGGAGCGGATTCGCCCACCTTTGGCATTCGGTCGCGTGCCGTCTTCTTCGCCTGCGTCGCGGGCGCGATCGCAACTCCGCGCTGGGGAACTGGCAGCGGAGCCTGTTCCGCCATCGGGTCCGCCGCATGAACTTCGGGAACATCTTTTGGGTCAACCCACGGCAAACTCGGCAAGGGCAGCCGCAGTCCCACCGGAGAATCGCCCGGCAACAGGTACAAATGTTGCCCGCGCAACATCCACATCCCGGTCTGCCATTCCGGACCTGACTTACCAAGGCCCCTCTGCAGTGGAAGCACCATGCCTACCGGCGTGTCCAAGCCGCGCCCAAAAACTTTGCGGATGCGCTCGCGTTCCAGTGGATTGTCCAGCTTGCTGTCCTCGGTATCGACGTTCA
>CAZDGT010000447.1:0-3328 GCA_964504905.1 uncultured Bordetella sp.
CCAGGCCGCGCTCGGCGCATCCGTGGATATTCTCACAATGGACGGCCTGCAGACGGTCAAGGTCCCGGAGGGCTCACAAGGCGGCAACCGCCTGCGCATCAAAGGGCTAGGCGTACCGCACGTCAACGGCAGCGGCCGCGGCGACCTGTTCGTGCATCTGGACGTCCGCATTCCCACCAAACTCTCGCGCGATCAGCGCAAACTCTTTGAGCAGCTTCGCGAGCTGCTCCCGGCTGAAAACGAGCCCACCGAAAAAGGCATCCTCGGCAAAGTCAAAGACTACTTCATGTAAAAACGGGATCGCCCAGCTAGCGAGGCAGACGGTTGGATCTCGCTGCCGCCGCCGCGAATTGTGTCGCAAGCGGAGCGATGCTCTCCAGTGGAATTTTCATTTTGCGACGCCAATTGGGGTACTGCCAGGTGCTTCCAGGCAGATTCTGCTGTTCCGTTTCACCCGATAGGTCTTCTTGGTTGATCACCGCCAAGATGCACGGCGTCGACAACAGGAACCCCAGCGGATCGCCGCCGAATCCCGCGCGCTCCAACGCCTGCTCCAAGCGCTGCACCTCTGCCGCGCGGTGCGCTCTCTGCTGTTCATACTCTTCCTCCCCCGCCAATCCCGCGGCTTTGCGTGCCTCCAAATCGCGGGCCGCGGCGAAGCCCGCGAGTGTTGGCAAGTCGTGAGTTGTCGAGCAGACCATCGCTCGCTCGGGATAAGTGCCCGGGGAATTGAAATTCCCCGCCCCGTCTCTTTCAAACCACAAGACTCGGTAGCTCAGAATCCCCGTATCGGCCAGCGCGGCTCGCGCCTCCCCCGTCACGGTTCCCAAATCTTCACCGATCACCACAAATTTGCCGCGAACGCTCTCCAGCGCCAGGATTCCCATCAGGTCCTGCGCATAATCCTGCACGTAGGTACCCTGACTTGTCTCAAACCCCTGCGGAATAGTGAACAGCCGAAAAAAGCGCATCACATGATCGATGCGCAGCGCGCCGCCGCACGCCGCGGCATTGCGAATGGATTGCGCGAACAACTGATAGCCATTGTCGCGGTGCGCTTCGCGATGCGGCGGAGGAAAGCCCCAATCCTGGCCGCTGGGGGCAAGCTCGTCCGGGGGAGCCCCCACTCTCGAACCCATCGCGAAAAATGGCCGGAGTGCCCACAGGTCCGCGCCATATTGGTCGGTGGCCAGCGCCAAGTCGTGATAGAGCCCGATACTCATTCCCGCCTTCAAAGCGTGGGCATGCGCCTCAGCCGCCTGTAACTGAATCTGCCATTGGAGAAACTCGAAGAACAAGATCCGCTGCCGGTGTTTTTCAGCGAACTCGCAGGTCGCCACCGATCTAGGGTCGCGATACTCTTCCGGCCAGTCAGTCCACAGCCAGATGTTAGGATCGCGCCGATGCATTTCTTCATCCAGGGCGCAAAATGTGGCGTAATCCCGCAGCAGCTGCCCTTGCGACACCAGGTAGGCTTCGAAATCCTCCTGTTCTAAGTGCACCGGGCCGCGGCCCTCCAGGAACTCCTCGAAAATGCGCCCTAGAGCCGCCAGCTTCAGCCGAGCCACACGCTCGTACTCCACAAACTCACTGGCGCGCAGTTCTTCGATCTCCCGCCGCATGGCGTCATCCAAATGAGGATCGCCAATCCGCTCCACATCCAGATAAATGAAGTTACGAAAAAACGCACACTGCGGCAGATACGGACTGGTGTTATACGGCTGGCGGTTGGCAATCGCGTGCAGCGGATTCAGCGCCACGAACGCAGCGCCCACGGGCGCCAGGGCGTCGGTCAGAACCTGTAGGTCCGTAAAATCTCCACACCCCCAGTTGCGCCCGGACCGCAATCCATAGAGGCTCACCGCCAGCCCAGCCATGCGCTGCTCGACGGCCTTCGCCCGTTGTGGACATACGATAAAACTCGCTTCGGCGAAAGTCGCTAGCTCTGGTTCCTGCATCCACAACAGCCGCACGCGGTGGTATCCCAGCCGCAGCGCCTTCGGCAAAGGCATTCTTTTGGCCAGCCATTCATTGCCGTCCACAGTCGCCGCTTCGAGCGTGCCCAACTCCGCCATCCAGAACCAGTGATGCTCCAACTCGCCGTTGTCCCATTGGATTTCCAGCTTCGCCGACGCGCCATTGCGGCTGGCTGGAATGTGCACCCGGATATGGTCCGCGCTCTCGCGGACCACTAGCGTCGGATCAATCGGCTGGCGCCATCTTGAGGCTTCGCGCGCCGCAAGTCCCCGCTCAATCTCTTCGCCGCTCCCCGCCGCAAATCCCAGGGACGCCAGCAGCGCGCGCAACACTTCAGGCGTCGTCTCATGGACCCGCCCCCAAGTATCCGTGTAATGCAGTTCGATTCCTTGCGCCTGTGCAGCGCGGGCCAGCAGCTCTTCGTAATGCATGGAAACCTTCAGTGTACCCATGCAGTGCACCCATGAGATACTGGACTCGTGGACGCAGCCGACACTAAATTTCACTTAAGCCAGCCCCCAGAGCTATTCGCGCGCATCGATGACGAGCCGGTACCCGAAGAATTCGGCGAGTCGATCGTGATGACCACTCTCGGAAGCGTGGTCAACTGGGGACGCAAGAACGCCATCTGGCCGATGAGCTTCGGCCTCGCCTGCTGCGCTATCGAAATGATGTCGATGATCGGTTCGCGCTTCGACATTTCACGCTTCGGCGCCGAGGTCATGCGCGGTTCCCCGCGCCAGTCCGACCTGATGATCATCGCCGGGCGCGTATCGAACAAAATGGCTCCGGTGATCCGCCGCCTCTACGAGCAGATGCCCGAACCGAAGTGGGTGATCTCGATGGGCGCTTGCGCCACTTCCACCGGAGTGTTCTCCAACTACGCGCTAGTGCCGGTGAACCAGGTGATCCCGGTCGACGTCTACGTCCCCGGCTGCCCCCCGCGCCCCGAGCAGCTGATCTACGCCGTGACCATGCTGCAAAAGAAGATCGAGCAGGATACCCACGTGGTCGCGAAACTGCTGAATATCGACTAGCCTTCCCTTAACAGCCCCTAACCCGGTCCCGAGGTAAACTCAAAGCATGAGAATCCTGGTGGTCGAGGACGAAAAACGCATCGCGGATTTTCTGTCCCGCGGCCTCGAAAGCGGCGGCTACGCTGTCGATGTGGCCCCCGACGGCGCCATTGCCATCGAAATGGTGCACGCCACCGAATATGACCTGATCGTACTCGATTTGGGCTTGCCGGACATGGACGGTATGGCCGTCCTCAAGAAGATCCGCACGCGTAAGACCAGTCCGCCGGTGTTGATTCTGAGTGCGCGCGACGCCGTCGACGATCGTGTTAAAG
>CAZDGT010000448.1:0-1994 GCA_964504905.1 uncultured Bordetella sp.
AACCCCCAGCAGAGGGTGACTCAGCGTATAAGCGATGCTTAGCCGCAGAAGTTCCTGGCGCGCCAGCTGAGAGGAGCGGGCGTAAAGATCGTCACCTTGCTCGGCGCTCGGGCCTTCAGTAATCAGGGTTACCTCGGTGAGTCTTCTGACCGCGGCGGGATTACTTAAGGCGGCCATCAGGCCGCAAAACAGGAGCAGCATGAAAACCATCACTAGCCTGAGCCTGGTTGCGATACGCTTCACAATGAAACAAAGGGCAACTGCCGAAAAGAAGACTGCGACGAACGCGCCACGGGAACCGGTTTGAAAAATGAGCACCAAGGCGACCGCTAAACCAGCGAGCCCTGCGATTCGCATTCCAAGATTTTTCCGGTAGATCAAGTAGGTGAACAAGGAGGCCGAGAGGAGAAGTTGCAGAGCGAGGGCGTTGGGATTTGAAAACGATCCTTGGGGCAAGATCAGCCTTCCCTCCGGCGCCTTGCTGAACGCAGCGGTGAGGCCGAGCACGAAGAATCCGCCGAGGATATTCGCGTAGAGCAGTTTGCGGCAATCGGCAAGCGTGAACGCAGCGGCGGAGATGAAGAAGAACATGGAGTGGATCCGCGTCGAATAAGCCAACCATTCGCGCAGGGAATCGGACTTCCAAACGCTGAGAGGCACCCCCAGCAGCATCAGTCCCAGCATGCAGGCCCACAGCAACCCTGTCTTGGTGCGAAGCCCCCGAAAAAGGTCGCCGCTTGCGAATAGAGCCAATGCGGCCAGTGGTCCGCAAACCAGGGAAATATAGGGTTTGGCTCCGACGAACACGATGAAGGACTCGTTCAAGAACCCCGCGTAAGACAACAAATATAGACACAGCGCACCCAAGCCGATTTTATGCGCGATGCTCCGTGTGACTTCGCGCCGCGCTGGACCGGCAAACGGCTGGGGAATATTTGCCGCAACGGGACTTGCCGCTGAATACTTTCCCGTACCAAAGGCAGGAGGCGGAGGAACCGTTGCAGCCGACGTAAATGGCCGGGGTGAGGGCGCGGGCGGGGGGATCGAGCCGCTCTTGAATCTACTCATTTACACACAAACTGCTTGAATTTTAGCATGTCATGGCGGGTTCTTCGGTCGAGAGAACGGAGAGCGCTAGGGCACACCGAACAAGTTGCCCGAGACTCGCGCTATGCGTGCAAATCCATCCGGGCGGCCAGTTTCGCGATCGTAAGACAAACTCTGAAAGAAAGCACTGTAAGCCCTCCATCGCGCCGCCGGGCTGTCTGCCTCCACCCAGTTGACATAAGCGGCCGGCCTTTCGGCAAGCAGGCTCTTGGATATCCAAACCTCATGATTTTGCCGCCACTCGGCACGAACGCGGGACGCTAGATTCTCCTTCCATTGCAGCGCGTCGGAGGAAGCGATGGCAACCACCTGATACGTCGGCACGGGGGCAGGGCGATTGGCGGAATGAAACGGATGCTGTTCGATGAGCCGAACGAGTGGATCGTCAAAGGTCACGGTCACCAGGAGATCCTGAGGGTTAGCTTGCCTACGGAATTCAACAAGTCTCGCCTCCGCGTCTCGAAAATCGGTGGAGGCGCTGGTCGCGAACGAAGAAAAATTGGTAATGGGAATGGAGATCAGCGCAAGAATCGCAGCCGCGCGCAGCATCGCGGCGAGTCTGCCCGGAGCGTACCATCCTGCGGACAGAGTTAGAAACAAGAGGGGGAGCACCGGCAGAAACCGCTCCGAAGCACTGGGCTCGAAAAGAACAAGGGCGAAGAAGAGCATGGGGACGGCCGCGAGTAATAACGCCATGAGTAGCGGGCGCGCTCGCTTAGATAGCATGCCTAGGCCGACTACGCTTGCATACAGAACATACGCGGCGCCGATTCGGGACAGCGTTACTGGAATTAACTCTAGGATATTTACGGGATTGTAGGGGTCTCGCAGCAGAAACCGTTTCAGATGTACGCCACTCGTTGACGGCTCGAACAGCAAATGCGCCA
>CAZDGT010000449.1:0-4586 GCA_964504905.1 uncultured Bordetella sp.
GATGTCCAGCATCAGCTCTGGGGCCACGCCGTTCTTGACGGCTAGAACCAGCCCCTCACTGTAGGTCTGCATGAGGTTCGCCAAAATCAGGTTCTGCGTGAGCTTGGCCCGCAGCCCTTGGCCGGCCGGTCCGCAATAGTACAGCCGCTTGCCCATGATCTCGAAATAGGGCTTGGCGCGTTCAAAAGCCGCCGTTTCGCCCCCCACCATAAAGGTGAGAGTGCCACCTTCCGCTCCGGCCTTGGATCCGGTTATTGGCGCATCTAAAAAGTGTGCGCCTTTGGCGGTGAACAACTTACCGATCTCGATGCTCTCCGCCGGAGACACGGTGCTGCAGTCCGCGACCACGCTGTCGGGCCGGATTCCTTCGAGCAATCCATCTTTGCCGGTACTGATGGCACGCGCCATGGCTGTGTCGCCGACGCAGTAACAAATGAAGTCGGCACGTTGGGCCACCTCTTTCGGAGTTGCGCAGGCGGTGCCTTTGCCTTTCCCGGCCAGTTCACGGGCTTTGGCGGTTGAGTGCGTCCACAGCGCAACCTCATGCCCCGCCTCAAGTAAGTGCCGGGCCATGGGATAGCCCATAATGCCCAAACCTAGAAAACCAAGTTGTGTCATGAGAGAATCTTACCAATGCGCCCAACTATTTTGGTTACTAAACATGTTTTTCCCGAAACCGTGGCTTTCCTGCAGCAGCACGCAGAGGTCGACTACGCAGACACGCAGGAAGGACTCACCTCAGAGCAGTTGATCGCGCGAGCGCGCGGCAAACAGGCTATTGTGAGCCAGTTCACTGATTCCCTTTCGGGTGAAGTGATCGCCGGCCTCAAGGGTCTGGGAATGATCGCGCATGTGGGTGTGGGCTTCGACAATATCGATGTCGCTGCCGCTACCGCCAATGGAATATTGGTGAGTAACACTCCCGGAGTCCTCGACGACACGACGGCGGACTTCGCCTTTGCGCTCATGCTGGCGGCCGCACGGCGTATCCCCGATGGCAACGATTTTGTTCGCTCAGGCCAGTGGAAGCGCTGGAACCTCGAATTGAATATTGGTTTCGACGTCCATCACCGCACGCTCGGCATTCTGGGCATGGGACGGATCGGCCAGGCACTGGCGCGGCGTGCGGCTGGCTTCTCAATGCGCGTTCTGTATCACAATCGCACGCGCCTGGCGCCGGAAATCGAGAAGGGCTTGCAGGCCACATGGGTCGATAAAGGCGAGCTGATGCGCGAGTCGGATTTTGTCAGTATCCACGTGCCTCTCAATGAATCCACGCGCTACTTGGTCGGGGAAGCGGAACTGCGCGCGATGAAGCCGACGGCGATCCTGGTGAATACCGCGCGCGGTCCGGTGGTGAATGAAGCCGCGCTCGCGAAAGCACTGGGCGAAAATTGGATCGCTGCCGCCGGCCTGGACGTCTTCGAACGGGAACCGCAGATCGATCCCGCTTTGCTCGCGTGCCGCAATGCCGTGATGGCGCCGCACTGCGCCTCTGCCAGCGTGGCGACGCGCAGCAAGATGACCATGATAGCGGCGGAAAACGCACTGGCGGCTCTGACAGGACAACGTCCGCCAAATTTGCTTAATCCTGCTGTATGGGATTCGTGGGCATTCCGGCCAGCAGGCGCAAAATAAGCAGGTCTGAGGGCTGGAAGGTAGTAACCGGGATGTTATTCGCATCTTCGTCCCGATCCACCACATGGCTCCGTATCATCGCCCGGAGCCGCTCCACCGAGACGCCAAGTTCTTCGGCTGCTTCCACTTCGGTATATTGAGACTTTCCAGGATGGGTCATGAGCATACGGTTACCTCTTTGATTGTAGGGGCCGCGGCACTCATGGCCCAATTGGGAAGAGCGCTTAGTTCGAAACGGGGTTCGCCTGACGTACTTGCGTACTAGGGACGGTACAAATATGAACTGTCAACGTCCGAATACAATAAAGCCATGAGAACACTGCTCTCCTTGTTCCTCCTTGCTGTGGCCGCTTCGGCACAAACATCTCCGGGATTCGACCCCGCCGCTATCGACCGCAGCGCCAACCCATGCGTCGACTTCTATCAATTCGCTTGCGGCGCGTGGATGAAGGCGAACCCAATTCCGGCGGATCAGGCGCGTTGGGGACGCTTTGACGCGCTGCAAGATGGGAATCGTGAAGTCTTGCATAAGATTCTGGAAGCGGCTGCCGTCGTAAAGGCGGGACGCCCGGCCCTCGAGCAGAAGATCGGCGACTACTACGCTGCATGCATGAATGAGCCGGCGATTGACATCAAGGGAGCAACTCCGCTCAAGGCCCATCTTGACCGTATTGCGGCGATCGACGACAAAGCCGGCCTCACTGACGCAGTGGTTTATCTCTACCGCAGCGGGACAGCTCCATTCTTCCGCTTCGGCTCGGGACCCGATGCCAAGAACTCGTCGATGATGATCGGGGACCTGGATCAGGGTGGCCTGGGTTTGCCGGATCGCGACTACTACCTAAAGACCGACGAGAGGTCTGTCGAAATTCGCAGGCTCTATGTCGCCCATGTACAGAAGATGCTGGAACTCGGCGGGTCCAGGCCGGAAGCCGCAGCCAAGCAGGCCCAGGCGGTAATGGCTTTTGAAACTGCACTAGCGAAGGTGTCGCTGGATCGCGTGGCGCGGCGCGATCCCGAGAAGCTGTATCACAAGATGACGCTTCGAGAGCTGGATGCGCTCGGTTCGGGCTTCGCGTGGGAGCGTTTCTTCCGGAGCGCCGGCGCGCCAAGCCTGCAAGCGCTGAACGTGGACGTGCCGGACTTTATCAAGGGAATGAATGCCACCATCGCCGCGACTTCTCTCGAAGATCTCAAGGCTTATCTCACCTGGAACCTGCTGCGGGATTCGGCGAACGCTTTGTCCCTGCCCTTCGAACAGGAAGCATTCAATTTTTATGGGAAGACGCTGCGCGGCGCTAAAGAGCTGCGTCCACGCTGGAAACGCTGCGTGGATCTGACCGATCAGCAGCTGCCAGACGCGCTAGGCCGAAAGTTTGTCGAAATCACCCTGGGAGCCGAAGGCATGCGGCGCACGCATGAGATGGTGGCGGAGATCGAGAAGGCCATGGCCGCCGACCTGCAGACCCTGGATTGGATGACGCCGCAAACCAAGCAGCAAGCGTTGGTGAAGCTAAAGGGCATCCTGAACAAAATCGGCACCAATGACAAGTGGCAGACGTATTCCACGGTGCGCATATCCCGCGATGATTTCTTTGGCAACACCGAGCGAGCTAGTCTTTTTGAATTGCAGCGCCAGCTGACGCGCATTGGAAAGCCGGTGGACAAAAAAGAGTGGGGGATGAGCCAGCCCACCGTCAATGCCTATTACAATCCGCAAGAGAACAATATCAACTTCCCCGCAGGCATTCTCCAGCCGCCTTTCTATGACAACAAGATGGACGACGCAGTGAACTACGGCGCCATCGGTTCCGTGATCGGACACGAACTGACCCACGGCTTCGACGATGAGGGCCGCCAATTCGATGCCAAGGGAGACTTGCGCGACTGGTGGACGGAAGCCGACGCCAAAGCATTCGATCAGCGCGCGGACTGTCTGGTGGCGGAGTATGGCACTTTTAGTCCAGTCGATGACCTAAAACTCAATGGCAAGCTGACCCTTGGCGAGAACACGGCCGATAATGGCGGGCTGCGACTGGCTTACGCGGCTCTGATGGAGAAACTCGCCGGGAAAGTGCCGCCCCCGAGGGATGGCTTTACGGCTGCGCAACGCTTTTTCCTGGGTTGGGGACAAGTTTGGTGCCAGAACATAACGCCCGAGTCGGCTCGCATGCGCGTTCAAACCGATCCTCACTCGCCGGGTAATTTCCGCGTGAATGGTGTCGTCTCCAACATGCCGGAGTTCCAGAAGGCTTTTGCGTGCACCACTGGCCAACCGATGGTTCGCGGACCTGCCTGCCGCGTGTGGTGAAAACGCTTCAGGGCTGTTGAGTAGGCGCTTCCGGGGCTTTGCCCGGCTTAGGCGGGTCCTGGAGAATGAAGGTGGTTTCGCCAGGACGCAGCAGCTTGAGCTGCTTACGGATCTCGATTTCCTGCTCCGTCGTGTTCTGTTGCAAGCGGAGAATGCGCTCTCGGCGTCGCTGATTTTCGGCAGCCTTGGCCGCGTTTTGTTCCTCGAGCTGACGGACTTCACGACGCTTGTCGAGCAGAGCGGAAACACCCTGCGGCCCACGCAACGCTACCAGCCCGTATACGACAACCACACCGGCGACGATCAGGTAGCCGGTCCGCCGGGTCAGCGCGGGAATTCGCAATCGATGGGAGAGAGAACGGAGCAAAGCTTCTAATCTAAGTTTATAGCCCGGATCGCAAAAAAATACTAGTGTAAGTTCAACGCCGCGGCTATTTGCCGTTTGCTTTATCGAGCAGCGCCTTGATCTCCGCGGGAAGTTCAAAGATTCCCGGTGGCATCGCTGGTTCCAGGTTGACACTGGTGATGGTGATGTTGAGCTGCTGCGAAGCCGCCTTCTGCTTAGACTGAGTGGGATATAAAATGCCGTTAAAATTCTTGTAATCCGACACCTCCACCTCCACCGCAACTTCACCCA
>CAZDGT010000450.1:0-1804 GCA_964504905.1 uncultured Bordetella sp.
TGACCGGCCTGCTGGGATTGGACGCTATAGATCTAGTTCGGCGCGCGGCGCTAGAAGATCCGGCGAATTTCTACGATCAAGCGCTGGCCAAGCTCAACCTCAGCTGGGAATGCGCGGAGAAGGAATGGAAGCGGATTCCCACGCAAGGCCCGCTGATCGTGGTCTCCAATCATCCGCACGGTCTGGCGGATGGTTTGATTCTGGGATCGCTCCTTTCACATGTGCGCCCGGACGTGAAATTCTTGGCCAATTCGATTCTGGAGAGCGCAGCGCCGCGTGGCGCGGTGATTCCGGTTAACCCGTTTGAAGAGAACGCTTCGGTCATGCGCAACGCTCGTGGATTGCGGAGCGCACTCGCATGGCTCAAGAACGGCGGTGCGCTTGTGGTGTTTCCCGCCGGCGAAGTGGCTTCCCTCAGCTTGCATCACCGCGAAGTTCACGAACCGGAATGGAGGGACACGGCGGCGTGGCTGGCCCTACGCACCGGCGCCACCGTAATACCTGCCTTTGTCTACGGAACCAACAGCCCGGCCTTTCATCTAACCGGTTTGGTGCATCCCAGCCTGCGCACCGTGCTGCTTCCGCGGGAATTGCTTAACAAGCGAGGCAAAAAAATTCAGATTAGCTTCGCCAGGCCGGTGTCTCCCAGCCATCTTTCCACTTATTCGACACCGCGCGAATCGGTCCGCTACCTGCAATGGCGATCTGCTTTGCTGCGCGCAAAAGGCAAAGCCGCAAAGCCGCCGTTAGTTTCGCTGGTGCGTAAACAAACACCACTGGCCGGGCCCGCCGATTCCGAGGCTATTCGCGCTGAAGTAGAGGCGCTTGCCGAGAATCAGTGCCTGGGGACCCACGCCGATTTCTCGGTATATTTCGCCCATACCTCACAGATTCCCAACATACTGCACGAAATTGGGCGGCTTCGCGAAGTGAGTTTCCGGCAGGCCGGCGAAGGCACTGGCCAACCCCTCGACTTAGACCGCTTCGACCGGCACTACATTCATTTGTTTCTCTGGAACCACCAGACGGAGGAGGTGATCGGCGCGTACAGGGTGGCGTTGGCAGATGAAGTGATCGACCGCCACGGTCTAGCTGGCTTGTACACCAATACGCTGTTTCGCTTCGACCCCGCGTTCTTCAAGAGCATCGGGCCGACTATAGAACTCGGGCGTTCGTTTATCCGACCGGAATACCAGAAGGCATTCATGCCGCTATTGATGCTGTGGAAGGGTGTCGGAGCATTCGTTGCGCAGCGTCCCAAATACAAAACGCTATTCGGCGCGGTCAGTATCAGCAACTCCTATTGCAGGGAGTCGCGGGCGATTCTCGCCGAGTTCATGAAGCGCCACAGTTGGGACGAGCACTTGGCCGGAATGGCCAAGCCGCGCGGCCATTGGAACGATGCTCCCCGCCCGCACGCCAGGGCAAATTCGCTGGTCACTATGGACCATTTGACCGATGCGTTACACGATCTCGAGCCGGATGGTAAAGGCGTGCCAGTCCTGCTACGCCAATATTTGAACCTGGGAGGCAAGGCCGCGGCATTTCACCGTGATCGTAGTTTCGCCAATGCCCTTGACGCTCTGTTGGTGGTGGAACTCTCACAAGCTCCCGCCAAAGCCCTCGAGCGCTATGTTGGCAAGGCACAGGCGGCTTGGTACCGCGCCTCAAAAAATTAACCTATTCGCAATCTATTTGTAATGCAAAGCGCCGACACCCTGCGCTATTCTAAACGGACTCATGGACTTCTTCGGCATCCCGCTGTCAGCGGGCACAGCCGTTACGGTGCTACTGGCGCTCGGCC
>CAZDGT010000451.1:0-5312 GCA_964504905.1 uncultured Bordetella sp.
GTGTTCAAGTTTACTTCATCAATTCATTTTGTAGGGTAGCACGCCCCCGGCCACACTGCGGGAGTCTTGTTTTCAGGCACATGAGAAGGCGTCGAGGCGTGGGATTGCGTTGCCCTGCCCCGTGGGTGTGTCGCTGTGACACAATGGGCGCAGGTGCGGCGTTTCCTAGTCATACTACTGCTTTCATCCCCGCTTCTTGCCCTGAGCGACGAGTTCAAGGTTTATAGCGACGCCCCCCGGCTGCTGCTCACTCCGCAGCGGCTACGCCTGCTCCAACGGGAACGGGAGCGCGATTCCCTGCGTTGGCGGGCTTTTGACCCATTGATCGCCGGCGGAGCCGCCATGCCGGAGC
The DNA here is from genome assembly GCA_964504905.1 of uncultured Bordetella sp. GTDB lineage: Bacteria > Acidobacteriota > Terriglobia > Bryobacterales > Bryobacteraceae > Palsa-187. The sequence goes on from CAZDGT010000451.1 coordinate 353, forward strand.
CGGGCTTCTCCTGGGCGCTGTATTATCGGGCAAGCGGGCAGGTGGCCTGGGCCCAAAAAGCGGTGGATTGGGCGTTGAGCGATGAGGGCAAGGACCTCCGTCAGCTGGCTCTGGTATTCGACTGGTGCGGCCCGGCCATGGCCGCGGCGCAGGCTGATCGGCTGGCAGAGAAGCTGCAGCGGGGGCTGGCAGCGATATCCGGCGCCAGTGCCGACCAACAGCGCACGCGGGCATTTATTGCGATTGCGTTATCCGATCGCCTGCCGGATCGCGGCGAGTCTGTTCTGAAACCGATTGTGGCGGACTGGTGGCGGGGCGACATTGCCAAGAAGTTAGCCGCAGGGATATCCGCGGTTCCGCGCGAACAAATCTACGCATTGCTCGAATTGATGCATGTGGTGCGTGAAAATCTTAAGACCGACTTGCGCGAGGACGTGCCGGACTATTTTCAGGCGCTCCCGACCGACCACCTGGTGAGCCACTATCCTGCCCCGTACCCAGCCGCGGAAAACGAATACCGTATTCCCATTTACGTTCGCGAGGGTGAACCGGATCTTACCGACGCTGCGCTATCGCGCGCCGCCGAATTCGCCATGGTGGCGTACGATTCAAATGCTCTTGAAAATCAATATCTGCAAGGGTGGCTGATGCAGGACCGCTTCCTGATGCGCGGAGGTTTCGGCATCCCTTATGAGTTTCTGTGGGCTAACCCGTATCAGCCGGGACTGAGCTATTTTAGGATGCCCTTGGTGTATCATGACTCGCTCACCGGCCATTTGTTCGCGCGCACCAGTTGGGATGAGGACGCGACCTGGCTGGGATACTTTGACGGTCAACTGCAAGTGTTCCGGGACGGCAAAATCGAAACGCTGAAAGCGGGCGCGGTTCCTCAGCCGGTGCATGTGGGCGAGGCAGAGATCCTGAGCGCACAGGAGAAAGACGCTACGCGTTTCCGTGCCGACTCCGAAGCGGTGTTCGTGCTGAACCTGACGCCGCATTCCCGCTATGACGTGGAGATCGACGATCAGGAGTTGCGCGAAGAGGAAACCGACGGTGGCGGCACCATGGTGATCACTCTGCCGGAAGGGATCGAGACCGGGATTAGAGTGAAGCGCCGGGAGTGAGACCGCTTCCTTGTAGCGCGTCCTCGCGATAGAACTGCGTGTAGAAATCCGGATCGAGGCGGTGCGCCTGATACGCCAGTACGGTGCGGAAGGGACCACAGGCCATCGGGAAGCGCCCGTAGCGCCGGTACACATATTCGCAATAGGCGATAGTGGCGTCGATAGCGGCCGTGGAATATTCGGGGATGCCGGACTGCACATGGGCTGGATCGCGCCAGCCAGTGGCCGCTCCGCCATCGCGAAACGAACCAGCCCCGGCCGCGTACTTATCGTCGAGGAACGCGTGTACGGCGGCGGTCATGCTCGGATAGTAGGGTGGACAGTACGGCTTGATCAGTACTTGACCGCCGCTCTCCAGACCCACGGCCGTCGGCAAGGGAATGTCGCGCTTCAGCAGCGTCAGCGCGGCCCTCATCAGCGGTCCTGCCGCTATCACGCGGGAGAGTGAAGGTTCTTCCATGCGGAAGCCCAGCGCGCGCGTCCATCCGAAGGGGTGAGCGGCGAAGTGCGGAAAGCCGCCGAGGCCCAATGCCTGCGCCATCAATCCGAGATTCTGGACCATCGCTCCCTGCTCCACCGCCGCAAGCTCGAACAGCCAGGACTCCAGGAAGCTGACCGTCATGAAGCGCCCCTCGCGCGGATCGTCATGCAGCGTACCTCCTTTCGATTGCGCGAAGCGGGCAATGCCCGCGGGACGAAAGCCATTGCGGTCATCCACGACGAAGTAGCTGAAGTCGCCATCGAAGGCCGAAAGCAAGATGTTCAGGTAGAGCGCGGTGAGCTCGTTCACGTGAATGAAGTAGGTACTGCCGGGTACGTTGGCGGACCATTTATTGAAAGGTGGGAGAAAGGGCAGTTCGCGCGGCACGTCCGTGCGGCGATCGGCGATGCGGACGCGGCTGCGTTGATAGAGGTCCATCCACTTGTGTTCGCGCGCGGCGTGCACCAGGGACGCAGCTTCCCCTCGCGGGAAATCCTGTGGACGGCGCAGCATCCAGGTGCCGTCATCATTGGTGACGAAAACGGTGACTGCGTGGAGTGCATCGGCGCTGGGAGCCGTGCGCGCCACGAACTGCTTCATGATGTTGCCGCCGCCTGCGTCCGGGACGCTGCCGGTTTGGTAAGGCAGCTCCGCCAGTGCGTAGCCGGTGACGCCACAAGCCGCGAAGGCCAGCGCGGCCTCTTCTTCCATGGTGAGCGGCTGTGCGGCCCGTGTGCTGGCGTATTTGAGGGGCCCTCCGTTCAACTTCATGCCACCGGCGAAACGGCGGGAACGGCGGTGGAGCAGCGCATCGACCAGCGAATACTCGGCATTCATCGGATCAGTCCTGTATATGGGTATACGTGCGGGTGCGGTGATGTGGATTTTAGCAAGATTAGCTGCCGCTTCGCTAAAATGAATCTTTCCCCGTTGCCCCTCTCTTTCTATTGGCGCCTGCTTCGCGACAATCGTAATTTCCGCCTGCTTTGGCTTGCGCAGATTGTAAGCGAGCTGGGCGATTGGTTCTACTCGGTGGCGATTTTCAGCTTCCTGTTAGAACTGACGGGAAGCGCGCAACTGGTTGCCACGGCCTTCCTAATGCAAGTTTTGCCGCAGACGTTGACGGCGCCGGCGGCGGGCGTCATCAACGACCGCATCAGTCGCAAGCAGGTCATGATCTTCGCGGACGTCTCGCGGGCGGCGATTGTGCTCTGCATGCTACTGGTCCGGTCGCGCGGCACCCTATGGTTATTGTTCTTCCTGCTGTTCTGCGAAACGGTCTGCTGGGGATTGTTCGAGCCGGGGCGCTCCGCCGTGATCCCCAACATCGCCAAGCCTGAGGAAGTGCCGGCGGCGAACGCGCTCTCGTCGACGACATGGTCTATCAACTTCGCGATTGGCGCGGCTGTGGGTGGGTTTGCCGTAGTCGCGCTTGGACGCGAGGCGGTGTTTGTGGTGAATTCGATCTCTTTTTTGGGGTCGGCCTGGCTCATCCGGCGCATGCGGTTCCACGAGCCGCACGCCGAGAACCAGCCGCCGTTGCGCCTGCGGGACCTCTTCGATTTTTCGGAAATCGCCAGCGGCGGGCGCTATATCGCTCGAGATCGCAAACTGCTGGCAACGGTTTTCGTCAAAGGAGGCATCGGCTTGATGGGCGCAAACTGGGTGATCATTCCGGTACTGGGAGAACGGGTATTTCCGCTGAAGTTGAGCGGCATCAGCCCCCAACAAGCCGGGACGCTGGGAATGAGCGCGCTTTTCGCATCCCGCGGCTTCGGCGCGTTGATGGGCGCGTTCGCGGCGGCCGGGTTCGGCAAGAGCGACGCGGGGCGCTTGCGCTGGATCATCCTAACCGGATTTCTGCTCGCAGGTACCGGTTATCTGGCGCTGGGCACCGTAGCTACATCGCTGGGGATCGCGGCGTTGACCCTGATGGTCGCGCACTCGGGCGGCTCGGCGTGCTGGATATCCTCGACCACGCTGCTGCAGCAGCAGACCGAAGACGCTTTCCGGGGGCGTGTATTCTCGACCGAGGCCGCAGCGATGACGCTGGCGCTCTCGGGGTCCAGTTTCCTGGCCGGACGTTTGCTGGATACAGGCATGGACCCGCGCACCGTGGCCATTGGAACCGGAGTGGTAACGCTTCTCCCGGCGGCGCTATGGATCACCGCTAGCCGCCGCTGACGGTTAGTGCGTCATCGAATAGATGATGTAGTTGATGCCATAGCGGTAGGCCAGGGCGGTCATCGCTTCCGGATAGTAGGGCACGTCGGCAAATTCCCAGGCGTCAGCGATATCGGTGTCGTAATTGACCGAAACCACCATATGATTGTGGTCGTCATAAATCGCTCGCCAAGCGGGACTGGAACCCGAAGGTTGCACAATTTGCACGGAATTGCCCCGGCGCCAGAGATGGCGAGATCCCGGAATGAACGTGCGGTCCTTTTCGCGGATGTCGTAGAGAACGTGCATGACGGGGTCGGACTCCGCCAAATCGGGGATGTCGTGCCCAGGCAAAACCCGTTCCATCGTCTCGCGGAACACTTCCCAAGCATCGCCGCCCCACATGTCGTCGGTGACCAGGAAGCCTCCACGCAGCAGGTATTCACGCAACCGCAGGATCTCCGCCTGGCTGAGGCCCCACCAGCCGGTTTGCGTTGCGTAGATCCAGGGGTAATCGAAAATGTGGTCGTCCATCAAACGCAAATGCCGGGGATCGCCGATATCGATTTTCGTCAGGCGTTGCACGCCCCGCGTGAAATGATTGTCGGCATCGGGCCAATCCACCATCCACCAGCCAGCGCCCATCCCGTCGCGCGAGGAGTAGCCATATCCTCGGTGATATTCCGGCAGGTCTGTATATTGGACACGTAGAAAATGGAATTCGGCTTGGCGGGCGGCGATTTCCGGCGCCTCGCCATCATACGTCGCGCCGAATCGTCCGCGCTGGGCGAACGCAGCCAGGGCCAAGCAGAACACGGCGCTCGAAACCAGCAATACGCGCGCGCGTGTCTTCACAACGACTAGGATACTCCGCGCACGGCCGAAGTTATCTATTGATGTTCCAGGCGCCTGATTACTTCGTATACAACGGTCCCGACAATCTCCATGCTCTGGGCGCTGAGTTTGTCCATGGTGTCGGCGTCGGTATGCCAAGGTGGATAGTCGATATCGATGAGATCGACTGCAGGCGCACCGGCGTGAACAAAGGGCATATGATCATCGTCCTCGGCGATCTGCTGGTCCGTAAAGAAGGCCCGGTAACCCAAGTCGGTCGCGGTTCTCCAAATCAGTTTGGTAAGCGCAGCATTGCCGTTCGTTTCCCTAGGTAAATTCAAGCTCCGGTCACCGATCA
>CAZDGT010000452.1:0-2689 GCA_964504905.1 uncultured Bordetella sp.
AGGCGAGCCCGGCGCGGCGGCCGAAGTGAAGCGCTGGTCGGCGGGCCGGAAGAAGGAGGTCGTGCTGCGGCTGTTGCGCGGCGAGCCCGTGGACGCCATCTCGCGGGAAGTCTCGGTGCCGATCTTCAAGCTCGAGCAGTGGCGGGATCGGGCGCTGGCCGGGATCGACGCGGGCCTCAAGGAGCGCGAGAACGATCCGGTCGTCCAGCAACTCGACGACGCGAACCGGCGGATCGGCGAGCTGGTCATGGAAGTCGAAATCCTGCGGAAGGAAAGGCGGGCCAAGCGCCCTTTGGTCGGTCGGAGGTCGTCGCGATGAGCCAGACGACCTCCGTGGGCACCGGCAAACCTTATGGCCTGCAGCGGGTCTGCCGGGTGCTCGACTTCCCGCGCTCGACGATTTACGCGCAGCAGGCCGCGGCCAAGGTGGTGCCCTTGCGCCCGCAGCGGCGTGGTCCCAAGCCGCGGGTGGCGGATGCCGACCTCCTGACCGCCATTCGCGCTGATCTGGCGGCGTCGCCGTTCACCGGCGAAGGCCACCGCAAGGTCTGGGCGCGGCTGCGGATCATGCGCGACATCCGGGTCTCCCGCGCCCGTGTGCTGCGGCTGATGCGCGAGAACGCCCTGCTGTCGCCGCATCGCCGGCCCCAGGGCGAACCGGTGGTACACGACGGCACGATCGTCACCGACCGCCCCAACGACATGTGGGGCACGGACGGCATCCGGATCAAGACCGTGGACGAGGGTTGGGTCTGGGTCTTCGCGGCGGTCGATCATTTCGATGCCTGCTGCGTCGGCCTCCATACCGTCAAGACCGGCAACCGTTTTGCCGCCTTGCAGCCGATCGCCCAAGGACTGAAGACCGAATTTGGCGGCACCGATGCCGAGGCCGGGCGTGGGCTGACCCTGCGCATGGATCACGGCACGCAATACACGGCCGACGACTTCCTCAACCAAATCAAGTTCTGGGGCATCGCGCCGAGCTTTGCCTTCGTCGCCGAGCCGCAGACCAACGGCGTCGCCGAACGCTTCAACCGGACGCTGAAGGAACAGATCATCCACGGTCGCGTCTTCAAGAACGTCGACGAGGTACGCGCCGCGGTCAATGTGTTCAAGGACCTTTACAATCGCCATTGGCGTCTCGAGAAACTGGGCTTCATGTCACCCCTGGAAGCCCGTCAGGCGTATGCACTACGCAAGGCCGCCTGAGCTGCAAAACCGTGTCCAGACAATCCGAGCCGGTACAGCGAGTACTCGGCTCCACGATGGCGGCGACAGGTGTCAGCGCTCTACAGCGAACCGACGGAAGGAGATCGACATGAAACCCCAAGTCATCGCAATTGCACTGATCGCTTCTCTGGCGTTGGCGGCGTGCGCTACCGGAGGTCAGAACGGATCGGGCAGCCAGCGTTATGTGCTCAAGGATGGAAACACCCTGTACGTGCACACAAATGGCCAGATGCGCATGTTTGCCCCCGACGGTGATCGCGTTTACATGAAGAGCGGCGTTCCGATGGAATTACAGGATGGGACCGTGATTGTCATGAAGGAAGACGCCCTCTGGAAGACGCTGCGCACGCGCGGGACGCTCAATCCGCGGGGTTGACGTGGTGGTCTAAACGGCATTGGAGCAGCGGCTATGACCGAACCTGTCGGGCCCAACCTTGATGTATGGGCATCGCGCGCCAAGCTGGTGTTCGGACTCTTCGCTGTCGTTGGCGTGTTCTTCCTGGTGGCCGAGCACCGCGCTCATGTTCTTCCGTTCCTGCCGTGGCTGTTCTTGGCGGCCTGCCCGCTGATGCATTTCTTCATGCACGGTGGCCATGGGCACGGCCAGGGGCACCAACACGGCTCTCAGGGCAATCCTGATGCGTCCAAGATGGAGCCGCCGGCAGTGAAGTCCGCCGCTCCGGCCAAGAATGGCGGTTCGACGCACGAACACCCAGGAGGTCGGTCATGAACGACATGGCGCCGGCCTACGGCCTCTGGTCGTTGGTCATCATCAATTCGTTGGTCTTCATCATCTTTGCTCTTAGCTTTGCGAAGCCGCGGACACCGCGCGACTGGCGATCGTTTGGCGCGTTCTCCGCGTTCCTCGTGGCGCTGTTCACCGAGATGTACGGCTTTCCGCTCACGATCTATCTTCTGTCCGGTTGGCTGACTTCCCGGTTTCCGGGTGTCGATTGGATGAGTCACGACGCCGGTCACCTGCTGGAGATGATGTTTGGCTGGCGCGCCAATCCGCACTTCGGGCCTTTCCACGTGCTTAGCTTTGTCCTCATCGGTGGTGGATTCTGGTTGCTGTCCGCCTCGTGGCGGGTGCTCTATCACGCGCAGCGCCGGCACCAGCTCGCTGAGGCGGGTCCTTACAGCCGCGTCCGCCATCCTCAGTACGCGGGCTTCGTGCTCATCATGTTCGGTTTCCTGGTTCAATGGCCGACGCTCGTGACGCTGGTGATGTTTCCGGTGCTCGTCACGATGTACGTGTTCCTGGCGTTGCGCGAAGAGCGCGAAGCGGAACAGGAGTTTGGTTCGCGCTGGCGCGACTATGCCGCAAGGACACCACGATTCATTCCGCATCTTCGTAGACAGCCGGCAGCGCATCTTCGTGGCCCGGCGTGAAACAGGCGTGACCTTGGAAGAGGAGTGAGCCATGAACCGAATCAAGCCTGTGCAATTCGCCACTGCA
>CAZDGT010000453.1:0-1888 GCA_964504905.1 uncultured Bordetella sp.
TACACAGCACGCTTCGGAGCGGCACCCGCTGTCTGCTGCCTCAGCTTCTTGATTATGAGTTCGAGCGGCCGGGTCTCCTGGCCATTCTGGTCACATCGCGTAAGCATGCGACCGGCGTACGTCCCCCACGATTTCTTGATCTTGGGATACACCTTTTTGGGAAAGTCTTCGAACACTCCTTTCGCGCCACGTTGCCGGTAATGCGAAGCCGGGAAAATCGTGCCGGCAACCGTGGCGACCGGCTGCTTGTCATGAGAGACAAGCAGATTGTCCAAGAGCTCCACAATGCGCTTGTCGGCCGGTGGTAGAGCGATCGGATTCTCGATGTCGAGGATGACGTTGTATGCGCATCGGCCATCCATACCGGCCAGGAGGTTCAGCGCCTGCAGCCACGCTTCCGTAGCTGTTCTCGTTGAGATTGGATGAATCATGTGTGCCTCTGGCTAGAACGCTAAAATGGAGCAGCCACGCCGAGCAGGCGGCCGGCAAGGTAATCTTCGGTTACCCAAGCGTGGCCCGCATCCGCCCAACCATCTCCCCAGCTGTTTCGTATCAGAACGACGGTGCCCAAATGGATTGTCCCGTGACCAACAGCGACCATTGCGTGATTCCCAGTATCTCGGTCGCCAGGGAGTGCCTGAATAATGTGGTCCGGCGCGGGCAGATGGAACTGTTCCGTGATCCGAGCGGCGAACAGCGCCGCATGCCCAGCATTCAGGGCGGCTAGAATACTGACCACATCGGTAGATTTCGTCACCATCGGATGCCGAAAAATAGGCGCGCAATTCGGTGGCGGCGCCCATGCGGATATCGGCGAGGGGATGGCTGCCAAATATGGCCAAGCTTCCTCCGGTGGTTGACCGTCCTCCCGCACTCCATCGATCATCAAGCTCATCGGAACGCCTCGATGAGGATTCAGGGGCACGCGCCGCTTCGCGGCGTTGTAGTGCGCATACTCCACGGAGAAGGGCTGGACCAGGCCTTGAGCAAAGGAATTTGAATCGCTCGCGGCGAAGGCCATGCACGTCGGGCGCACTCCTTGGTTCCGAGCTGCGCCAAATCTGCCGCGAAGATCCACCGAAATGTTGACGCTCATTCAAGCGGCCGCAAGTCGGCGTTCTGCTCGCGGCCGACCAGTCTCCTTTCCCCGGAGGTCGAATGTAAAGGACAGCCTGCTGAGCGGCTCGGTTGTCTCCCACGGGCGTGTTTGCTGCAGATCAATACGTCCAACCCGGCTATCGCCGGGACGCGCCCCCAACACGCGCTCCACATCGCCGCCCACATCGTCGTCGGCGCTTGGAATGACACGGTCATCTCGGAACAACAGAAATCCAGCATTTTTCAAGTCGTCGATATTCCACAGATAGCCGGCGCCGCTGCTCTCTTTCAGGCGGACGACAAAGGCATCGCGCGAGTCCCCTTCGATGGTGGATCCCTCGTCGGACTCCGTAAGGACCCACACGTCCGGATACCAATTCTCCATTTGGTACCCATCGAGTAGCTCACGCTTCAACGCTTTCACCTCCACATCACGGAGCGCACTAAAGATCGCATCGTCGATCAGACCATGTCGAAGGAGGGCCAGGCATGTGGCTTGGTAGCTCGCGCCGGCTCGCAAGGAAAGCTGGTAGACAACGACCGGCGTGGACAGGTCCCGGCGCGTCCAGCGGTGACGCGCTGCTTGGGAGATCAGAAGCCATTTCGGAAGCAGGAATGCGGTTGCAAAAGAATTTGCCGCCGCTTCCAAAGGATCGTAATCCCAACTGGGTGACTCGGACCGCGTCAACATGGATTCATCGTCGAGGCTGGCTTGATGGCCCATCTCGGCGTGTCCCAATTCGTGGGCACCGGTGAACCGTTGGACCGATAGTTGCCGCTGGGTAGTCAC
>CAZDGT010000454.1:0-12639 GCA_964504905.1 uncultured Bordetella sp.
GGTGCGCGGACTCGCGCCGGCGGCAGGTTTCGAAGCTGCTGCGCCCAACGCCAGTCCAGCGCCCGGCGCGCAACCTAGCGACTTCCTCAGCCTAATCGCGGCTGCCCGGCAGGAAGTGCAGGCGCTGTTTGAGATTTCCCAGGATCTGGGCAATTCCCTGAGCCTGGACGAAACACTATCGCTGCTGGGCGTTAGACTGCGGCGGATTGTGCCCCACCACGGCCTGGCGATCTGGATTGAGCGCGGCGGCGTTCTGATTCCTGAGTTCGTCTCGGGCGACGATTTCCGGCTGTTCTCGTCGCTGCAGATTCCAGTGGGGCAGGGGTTGTCCGGGTGGGTGGCGGAAAATCGTAAGGCGATTCTCAATGGCAATCCGTCGGTGGAGTCCGGCTATTTGAGCGACCCCACCAAGTTCTCTGCCCTGCGCTCGGCATTGGCCGTTCCGCTCGAAGGAACCGGAGGCGTGGTGGGTGTGGTGGCCCTGTATCACGCCGACATGAATGCTTTCACTAAGGATCACTTGCGCATTCTGCTGGCCATCAGCGCGAAGATTGCCATCTCCATTGAGAACGCCCTGCGCTATCGTCAAGCGGAGACGTCGGCGACCACCGATTACCTCACGGGGCTGCCCAACGCACGCTCGCTGTTCCTGCAGTTGGATGCCGAACTCTCGCGCAGCCGGCGCACCAATCAACCGATCACCGTTGTAACCATGGATCTGAACGGATTTAAGCAGGTGAATGACCGCTTCGGGCACCTGGAGGGCAATCGCGTACTGCGAGCCATCGGCGCGGGACTGAAATCGGTGTGCCGCGAATACGACCAAGTGGCGCGCATGGGCGGCGATGAATTCGTGCTGGTCTTCCCCGGCGCCCGGCCCGGCGAAATCAATGCGAAGTTCGAACAGCTTCGCAGTGTGATTTCACAAGTCTCGCAGGAGATGTTTTCGGGCGATCTACTGGGGGTCAGTATTGGTCCGGCCTACTATCCCGAAGATGGCGCGGACGCCGATGAACTGCTGTCCGTGGCGGACCGCCGCATGTATGCGGAGAAGCAATCCCAGCGCCAGCAGGTAGTGCCAAAGTCCCGGATTCTGCGCGATCGCGAACAACCGGGGACGGCGCTGGTCCACTAGCGGTTATTTCATCTCTTGAATATCCCGGAGATAACGAGTCAAGTTATCGATTCTGACGTGGCCCAGATCCACATCGCGAGTAACTTGCGAGAAAATCGGCCCCCACACCGGCATCTGATTCGACCCATGTCCTGAGGGCGGGAGTTCTTCGCCCGCGATGATCTTTTGCATTCTGGATAACGGAAACGCACCATGATTCCGGATGGAAATTCGCGTGAGATCCGCTGGCGGAACTTTCAGGGAGGCGGCCATGGGCCCTTTGCCTTTGGCGTCAAGCCCGTGGCAGGAGGCGCAATACGCCTTAAACAGATCCTTGCCCTGGATGGAATCGATCAGGGGCGCATCCGGCTGACGCTTGGAGTGTCCTTGTGCCCATATTTGGCTACAACTCAAGAAAACCGCCGCGATCCACCCACCAGTACGCACGCCAATTATAGCCATGTCGCTATTTCTCCCGGCGATATAAGTGCACGCGAACGGCCCTTCCCTTGCACAGCCCCCAGCGCAATGGAGAACTAACCATGACTCCCGCAATGAGCAAAGCAGCGAAATATTTGAGTTTGGAAGACCTAAAGGTGCTGTCTCGTCACACCGGACCGTGCGTGACAATAAGTGTTCCGGGATACCAGCCAGGTGCTGGCTCGGGCAGCCGCCATACCCACCTGCGGAACTTGACACAAACCGCGGCTGAGCAACTGCGCCATTTAGACCGCCCTGAGACCGTCGACATGACTGCGGCTCTTGAAATTCTTGCCGGCAATCTGGATGACGGACGCGGGGGACCAGGCGTCACCCTATTCTGCGCACCAGGCTTCACGGCGGCCTATGAAACTCCCGATGTTCGGGCCGATAGCATCACGGCGGGGCATCGCTTCAACTTACTGCCCTTCGTTGCCGCTGCGCAGACTCCCAATCGATTCTTCGTCCTCGGACTCAGCCAGAATCGCGTCCGGCTTTTCCACTATTCACACGGACATGCTGAAGAGTTAGCACTGCCAGCCACGGTGCCGCCAAGTTTGGAAGCCGCGGGCGCGTTCGACGAACCCGAACATACGTCGGATAGCCACTCCCCCTGCGGCCCATCGGCCGGCGGGCTGCGCGGTGTGCGCTTCGCCAGTTCTGGCGATCAAGACTCGGATGCCGAGTACATGCGGCACTTCTTTAGGCTGGTGGACCGGGGACTCAAAGACACGCTGAACGGAGAGCCTCTGTTTCTCGCCGGCGTGCGGGAGGAATTGTCGCTTTACCGCAAGACGGCCAAGTATCGTCACATTCTTGAATCCGAATGCCACGGCAACCCGGAGCATTCGTCAATCGATCAAGTAGCGAAGCATTCAGAGGCTGCGGCCGCGCGGGAATACCGAATGATCACCGATCGCGCGTTGCGGGCATTGACCGAAATCCGCGACAAGATCGTGGGCGATCCGGACGGAATCTTTATGGCCGCCAACGAGGGCCGCGTTCGGCAAATCTTCGTGGCTGAAGAGGGAGCGGCGGATCTGATCAATGACGCGGTGGTCGAAGGCCTGCGTACCGGCGCGGAGGTCTTCGCATATCCCGGCAAAGAAATGCCGGGATTCGGCGCGATCGCGGCGGTGCTGCGGTACTAACGGAAGATCTGCCACCAGCGGCGCTTGGGAGGCGAAGGCTGGGCAAACTCAGATGAAGAAGCAGCCACTAAAGGAAGCTGTGTGCCAACCCTTTCCGAGGGATCCAGATCTGGCAACGGACACTCGCCGGCGTGGGGGTCAACGCGAATTGGCTCGACGGATACAATCGTTCCCACGGTGCCGACATAAAGTTTCGCGTCGACTTTCAGTTCATCCGAATTCCGGACTGTTACGGTTAGCGGTTGCGTGTCGAAGCCTAGCGCACTTATCCTCACCCGTGAGTTCCCCATTGGTAGATCGGTAATGACAACCTCGCCCATTTCGTCCGCTTGAAGAGTACGCTGCGGGTTCCCGTCCACTCCCAACAAAGAAACTTCAGCGCGCGGGATGACGGCTCCTGATGCATCGATGACGCGAATACGGACGCGGCCGGACTGAGCCATTAACGGGGAGATCGCAGTCAATAACGCTCCCACCAAGATCACGCGACGGCTGCGCGGCTCGGGAAGCGATTCGCCTGGTAGGTATCCGCAAACATGTCCCTGCGATTCCCGCCTGAGTTCGTCGAATTCTTGCGGCGTGTATTGATCGAGCGCGTGAACGTTGGTTTGGCACTCACTGCAAAAGCGCTTGCGCTCGTCGCCGGGTAAATCCGACCAGCGCTTCGAGCAAGGATTTGGGATGGAGAAGTGTCCGTCCACGCCCGCATTATATGCGAACTACGTCATGTGAATCATGCAGCTTTGAATTCGGGCTCGCGCAGCAACTCCAGGAACGCCTGCGCGGCAGCATGGAAGCGCTTTTTCTTGCGGTGAATGATGCCCAGCGGCCGGTAGAGTACAGATGCCGCCAGCGGGATCGCGGCTAATCGTCCCTGCGTCACTTCGTCGCGCATGATGCGCGCGGGCAGGATGCTAACCCCGGTTCGATGGGCCACCGCTTCCTTGATCATCTGCAAGTTGTCGAAGTGCAGCGTTTGGGTGACTTCGATCTGATGCTCGCGCAGGAAGCGGTCCACTTCGCGGCGGATCGGCAGGTCCTCATCGAAGCCGATGAAGTCGATCCCGTTGAGGTCTTCCGGCCGGGCACGTCCGCGTTTGGCAAGAGGATGATCCGGCGCCGCGGCCAGCACCATTTCTTCGAGGCGCCAGGGAATGACGGTGATTTCCCTGCTGGGCTCGGGATAGCTCACCAGGCCGAGATCGGCTTGATCCGCCAGCACCGCTGCATACACTTTCTCGGGCCGCAAGTATTCCACTTCCAGATGCGCCTTGGGCTGCCTCCGCGAAAATTCCTCTTCCAGTTGCGCCATCTCGCTCAAACCCACGGAATAGATGGAGGCTACCTTCACGGTTCCGTCTACGTCCTGTTTTAACTGGTTTAGAGCAACTTCGAACTCTTCCTTGCGGCGCAGCACATCGCGGCAGAAATCGTTGTACAATTGTCCCGCGGCGTTCACAACCAAGGGACGGGTTGACCGATCAAGTAAACTAGTTCCAAACGCCCGTTCCAGGTCCTGAACGTGCTGGCTAGCCGCTGACTGGCTCACATCGTTGAGTGTGGCCGCACGGCTGAAGCTCCGAGTTTGAGCGATATCCCTAAAAAGTTTGAGATTTTCGTAGTTCACTAGCGCCATCGTATCATCAGTTGATCTAATAGTGCAAGCTAATAAATTCTGTTGACGTGATAATGAGGCCTAAGGTATTCTGAGTTATGCAATACCCTCCCGAAGATCAGGGACTGTACCGCTCCACAAACGAACACGACGCCTGCGGCATGGGCTTTGTGGTGAATCTGGACGGGCATAAGACCCACGAGATCGTACAGAAGGGCATCCAGATCCTGATCAACCTGACGCACCGCGGCGCTTGCGGGTGCGATCCGGAGACCGGTGACGGCGCGGGCGTACTGATTCAGATTCCGCACGAATTTTTCGCGCGCGAATGCGGCAAGCTCGGGTTCAAACTGCCGGAAGCGGGTTCCTACGGCGTGGGCATGATGTTTCTGCCGGTGGAGAGCGCGCAGCGCCTGCTGTGCGAAGGAATCGTGGAACGCATCGCCCGTGAGGAAGGGCTGACGGTTCTGGGATGGCGGGATACGCCGCTGCACGGAGATGCGATTGGCCGGCAGGCGCGCGCGACGCAGCCCTATATCGAGCAGGTCTTTCTGCAAAAGGGCGAGGGTCCGGACGGCCAGCCCATGACGCAGGACCAGTTCGAGCGCAAGCTGTATGTGGTGCGGCGCCGCGCCGATATTGAGATTGCCGCCAGCGAGTTCGACGATAAGAAGTTTTTTTACATCCCTTCGATGTCCTCGCGAGTCATCATCTATAAAGGCCTGTTGCTGGCGCCGCAAATTTCCGACTTCTATCTGGAGTTGGCCGATCCTCTGGCCAAGAGTTCGCTGTGCATGGTGCACCAGCGCTTTTCCACCAATACGTTCCCCACGTGGCAGCTGGCGCATCCCTACCGCATGATCTGCCATAACGGCGAGATCAATACGGTGCGCGGCAACGTGAATTGGATGAATGCGCGCGAGTCGGTGTTGCGGTCAAATCTATTCGGCGAGGATCTCGATAAAATCTTCCCGGTAATTCGTCCCGGCGGTAGCGACACCGCTTGTCTGGATAACGCAGTGGAGTTGCTGACGCTGGCCGGGCGCGAACTGCCCCACGTGATGGCGATGCTAATCCCGGAAGCCTGGGACGCGGATACCACAATGCCCGACGATAAGCGGGCGTTTTACGAATATCACGCGTCGCTGATGGAGCCGTGGGACGGTCCCGCCGCAGTGGCGTTTACGGACGGCAAGTGGCTGGGGGCAACGCTCGACCGCAACGGCTTGCGTCCGGCGCGCTACCTAGTGACGACCAGCAACGAATTGATCCTGGCTTCTGAAACCGGCGTGTTGCCGATAAAGCCCGAGGAGGTCCAATATAAGGGCCGCCTGCAGCCGGGCAGAATGCTGCTGGTGAATCTGGAGGAGCATCGCATCGTGCCAGATGAAGAGATCAAGCACATGCTGGCTTCGCAGCAGCCGTATGGCGAGTGGCTGAAGGAAAACCAGCTTACGCTGGAGCAGTTGCCGCAGCCGCCGCGCGTTTACGGATTCGATCCAGAGACGGTACTCACGAGGCAGCGGGCTTTCGGATACAGCGATGAAGATTTGAAGATGATTTTGGCGCCGATGGCGACCAATGGCGAGGAGCCGGTGGGGTCAATGGGCGTGGATACTCCGCTGGCGTGCCTGTCCGACCGGCCGCAATCGTTGTTCCACTACTTCAAGCAATTATTCGCTCAGGTCACGAATCCCGCGATCGATCCGATTCGCGAAGAATTGGTGATGTCGCTGACCAGCTACATCGGCACGGAGCGCAACATCCTGGAAGAAACGCCGATGCACTGCCACACGCTGAAGCTGCCGCACCCGATCCTGACCAACCTGGATCTGGAAAAGCTGCGCCGTGTGAGCTGGGGTGACTTCCTGGCGACGACGATTCAGACGCTTTACCGCGTGGCGGACGGCGAAGCCGGCTTGGAGCGCGCCCTCGATGGGATGTGCCGCCGTGCGGATCAGGCCACTCGCGACGGCTATCGCATTTTGATTCTGAGCGACCGCGGTGTGGATAAAGATTTCGCGCCTATTCCCTCGCTGCTAGCGTTGACCGCGCTGCATAACCACTTGGTGCGGGAGCGGACGCGAACTCAGGTAGCGCTAATCATTGAATCCGGCGAGCCGCGTGAAGTGATGCATTTCGCGCTGCTGATCGGCTATGGCGCGAGTGCCGTGAACCCGTACCTTGCCATTGAGACGCTGGAAGACATGACGCAACGGGGACGGATGGGCAACGTCACGTTTGAAACGGCGCTCAAGAATTTCAAGAAGGCCATCAACAAGGGATTGCTGAAGGTGTTCTCAAAGATGGGCATCTCCACGCTGCAGAGTTATCGCGGCGCGCAGGTATTCGAGGCCATTGGTTTAAACCAGAGCCTGATCGACAAATACTTTACCGGGACATCCTCGCGCATCGAGGGCGTAGGCTTGAGCGTGTTGGCGCGCGAAGCGGAGATGAAGCACGCGCACGCTTACAAACCGTTTACGGGATCAGAAACGGAACTGGAGCCGGGCGGCGCCTATCAATATCGCGTGCGGGGCGAGTATCATTTGCTGAATCCGGTGACGGTGGCGAAGCTGCAGCACGCGGTGCGCAATGAGAGTTTCGAGACCTTTCAGGAATACACCGATCTGATCGACCAGCAGAATCGCGACCTGTGCACGTTGCGCGGGCTGATGGAATTGAAGCCTGCTAAGAAGCCGGTGCCGATCGAGGAAGTGGAGCCGGCGACTGAAATCGTCAAGCGCTTTGCGACGGGCGCAATGTCATTCGGGTCTATCAGTAAAGAAGCGCACGAGACGCTGGCGATCGCCATGAACCGGATGGGCGGACGCTCCAATACCGGCGAGGGCGGCGAAGATGAGGCGCGCTTTGAACGCCTGCCCAACGGCGACTGGCCGCGCAGTTCCATTAAACAGGTGGCTTCCGGCCGCTTCGGCGTGACCACGCACTACATGGTGAACGCCGACGAGTTGCAGATCAAGATCGCGCAGGGTGCAAAGCCCGGCGAAGGCGGTCAGCTTCCCGGCCACAAAGTGGATGACGTGATCGCGCGCGTGCGCCATTCGATCGCGGGCGTGCCGCTGATTTCGCCGCCTCCGCATCATGACATTTACTCCATCGAAGATCTGGCCCAGTTGATCTACGATTTGAAAAACGTGAACCCCAAGGCTCGGATATCGGTGAAGCTGGTGGCCGAAGTGGGCGTGGGAACGGTAGCGGCGGGTGTGGCCAAAGCTCATGCCGACGTGGTTCTAATCAGCGGCTACGACGGAGGCACGGGCGCTTCCCCGCTGACGTCGCTGCGGCACGCGGGCATTCCATGGGAACTCGGCTTGGCGGAAACGCAACAAGTCCTGGTAATGAACGACCTGCGCAGCCGCATCATCATTCAGACCGACGGCAAGCTCCAGACCGGACGCGATGTAGTGATTGCCGCGCTACTGGGCGCGGAGGAGTTTGGTTTCTCCACGGCTCCCCTGGTGTCGATGGGCTGCATCATGATGCGCAAATGCCATCTGAACACTTGTCCAGTAGGCATCGCCACGCAGGACCCGGCGCTGCGCAAGAAGTTCACGGGCACTCCGGAAAACGTCATCAACTATTTCTTCTTCGTGGCTGAGCAGATTCGCCATTGGATGTCCAAGATGGGCTTCCGCAAGATGAGCGACATGATCGGCCGCGCTGACCTGATCGAAATGCGCCCGGCTCTCGATCACTGGAAAGCCAAAGGCCTGGATTACTCGCAGTTGCTGTTCGTGCCTCCGGTTCCGGGACGCGTCAGCAGGCGCTGCACCACGCAGCAGGATCACGGTTTGGTGGCAGCACTCGACAATCGGCTGATCGATCTGGCGCGGCCGGCGCTCGAAAAGGGCATGGCAGTGGACTTCAAGCTGCCGATTCGCAACGTGGATCGCACCGTGGGCGCGATGCTTTCTGGCGAGATTGCGCGCAAGTATGGCAAAGACGGTCTGCCTGCGGAGACCATCCACTTTACGTTCAGCGGCTCCGCCGGACAGAGCTTCGGTGCATTTCTGGCGCACGGCGTGACTCTGGAACTGGAAGGCGACGCCAATGACTACGCGGGCAAGGGCCTATCGGGCGGAAAGTTGATCGTGTATCCACCCCGCAATTCCACGTTCCCGCCGGAGAAGAACATCCTGATCGGAAATACGGTGCTCTACGGAGCGACTTCCGGCGAAGCGTTCTTTAACGGTGTGGCCGGCGAGCGCTATGCCGTGCGCAACTCGGGCGCGACTTCAGTGG
Source organism: uncultured Bordetella sp. (assembly GCA_964504905.1). Taxonomy (GTDB): domain Bacteria; phylum Acidobacteriota; class Terriglobia; order Bryobacterales; family Bryobacteraceae; genus Palsa-187. The sequence continues at coordinate 8,627 of CAZDGT010000454.1, forward strand.
TTGAAGGCGTGGGCGACCACGGCTGCGAATACATGACCAAGGGCCTGGTGATGGTGCTGGGCGAGACCGGCAAGAACTTCGCCGCCGGTATGACGGGCGGCATTGCTTTCGTACTGGATGAGACTGGCGATTTCTGCAAAACGCGCTGTAATCCGGCGAGCGTGGATCTGGAGCCGGTATCTGAAGCCAAAGATATCGAAGAGTTGCGCTACTGGATCGCGCGGCACGCTGAGGAAACTGGCAGTCCGCGGGCGAATTGGATTCTGGAAAATTGGGATAGCCTGCTGCCGAAATTCGTAAAAGTATTCCCGCACGAGTTCAAGCGTGTGCTAGGTGTTCCGCGCAAGGCGGTAGCGGCGCATGGGTAAAGTTACGGGCTTCATGGAGTACGCGCGGGAGCTGCCCACGCGGCGGCCTGTGGCGGAGCGCGTCAACGACTGGTTTGAAATATACCAGGACTTTCCCGTCGAAAAGATCCAGCAACAAGGCGCGCGCTGCATGGATTGTGGCGTGCCCTTCTGCCACACCGGGTGTCCGCTCACCAACATCATTCCGGATTGGAACGATCTGGTATATAAGGGCCGCTGGCAGGAAGCCGTCCGTGTGCTGCACGCGACGAACAACTTCCCGGAATTCACCGGGCGCATCTGCCCCGCCCCTTGCGAAGCGGCCTGCGTGCTGGGGATCAACGAACCTCCGGTCGCCATCAAGGTGATCGAGCGTTCGATCGTCGATTACGCCTACGACCAGGGCTGGATTGTGCCGGAGATTCCGGAGATCCGCAGTGGCAAGCGTGTCGCGGTGATCGGCAGCGGTCCGGCGGGACTTGCAGCAGCGCAGCAACTAGTGCGCGCGGGACACGCGGTGACGGTGTTCGAGAAAGCCGACCGCATCGGCGGATTGCTGCGCTACGGTATTCCGGACTTCAAGATGGAGAAGCATTGGATCGACCGCCGGCTGGAGCAAATGGCGGCCGAAGGCGTGGAGTTCGTCACCAATGCGCATATCGGCGTAACGCTGCCGATCGAAACTCTGCGCCAGGATTTCAACGCCATCGTGCTGGCGATGGGCGCCGAACACGCGCGCGATTTGAATGTGCCGGGACGGGAGTTGAAGGGCATTCACTTCGCCATGGATTTCCTGCCGCAGCAGAATAAGCGCGGATACGGCGACGAAGTACCAGATCAGATTCTTGCCACCGGCAAGCGCGTGATCATCATCGGCGGCGGCGATACTGGAGCGGACTGCCTGGGCACGTCGCATCGCCAGAAAGCGGCGACCGTTCATCAGTTCGAGATCATGCCGATGCCTCCGGCAGACCGCTCCCCTTCTACACCATGGCCGATGTGGCCTCTGCAATTACGGATGGAAAGTTCGCACGAAGAAGGCGGACAGCGCGAGTGGGCGGTAGCGACCACCAAATTCACCGGGGATGCCGATGGCAATGTGAAACAGTTGCACGGCATTCGCGTTTCCAATTTTGAGCCGATCCCCGGGACCGAGTTCACCATGGACGTGGATCTGGTGCTGTTAGCGATGGGATTTACGGGCCCCATCAAGCAAGGTCTGGTGGAACAACTGGGTGTCGCGCTCGACGCTCGCGGCAATGTCGCAGCAAATGAGCAGGATTACCATACGTCACTCCCTGGAGTGTTCGTGGCGGGTGACGCCAGGCGTGGCCAGTCACTGGTGGTCTGGGCTATCGCGGAGGGGCGCAAGGCCGCCGCGTCGGTGGATCAATACCTTCGGGGGTAACGCGGGCACGAATCGCCGCGTCTGCTAGACTGAAGCCATGAACGCGCTGAAGCGCCTGATTCTCTGGGAATATCCGCGGGCGAGCTGGCAGTACGACATCATCGTCGGCGCCATCGTGATTTTCGTCTTCGTGACGCCGCACTATATTTCCTTCGGCGACCGTCCCAAGCCGGCCAGCATTGCCATCGTGCGAGGCGGTTATTGGATCGAGCCGCAGCAGTTAGCGGGTGTGCCGGAAGCGCTTTTGGCGGAGCGTGCTGCCGCGGTGGTGAATGCTAAGTACAAAAACCACGCCGCTATCGCCAGCGTCGAGCCGATCTACGACGACGCCGAGCAGGAGCTGAAGGGCTACCTGGCGTTCCCGCAGAAATAGGAGCCTGCGATCTTGAAGACCGCTCTTTCGCTCTTGGTGCTTTCCTCCGTCCTGGCTCCAGCTGAGCCATTGGCGGATATACTGGCCCGTATGGACCGCGCGGCGGGAGACTTCCGCTCGCTCACCGCGCAGATGAAGCGCATACAATTCACCGCCGTGCTGAGCGAGTCCTCGGAAATGGACGGTGAGCTTCGCCTGAAGCGTACTAAGAATGGCACGGTGGGCGTGATCGAATTCACACAACCTGAGCAGCGCACAGTGGTGATCAACGGCAAGCAGGTGCAGGTTTACTATCCGAAGGCAAACACCGTAGAAATATACGATGCCAGCAAGTACACCTCCAACATGGATCAGATCCTCTTGCTGGGCTTCGGTACGTCGTCGGCCGACCTGAAGAAGTCCTACGATTTCAAAGATGGCGGTGCGCAGAAAATCAACGGCGCCGAGACCACGCGGATTGAATTAACGCCCAAGTCGGCGGAATTGAAGAAGCTGATCACCAAGATTGAACTGTGGATTCCGGAAGGCCAGAGCAATCCGATCCGCGCGAAATTTAGCGAGCCATCGCGGAACTATGAGTTGGTGGACTACGCTGACATCAAAGTGAACCCTGCGGTACCGGATTCCGCGTTTTCCTTGGCGCTCCCGCCCAAGGTCAAGAAGATCTTTCCGCAAAAATAGCTCTAACGGATGTGGAAGTCAGAGTCGTCCGAGACGATACCTTCCGTCGCCGTCACGGACCGAACTTCCCCCCAGCGCGGGCCTTGCCGCAAGCGGGATTCGAAATCGTCGAGTTGACGGGGAGTGCCGTTGGCATGTGCCTCGACGTCTCCATTGGCAAGATTCCTTACCCACCCGGTTACGCTGGTCTCGCGCGCCGCGTACTGGGCGAAAGCGCGGTATCCCACGCCCTGCACTCTCCCTGAAACCACAAAACGCCGGGCGGTCCGCTCCTCCATGCCAGCCGATTTTAGCAAACATTTTGCTGCCGATATGATTCGGCACATGTTATGATTCGGCCAGAATGCCCGGAGCCGATTCCCTGGACACAAGACCCCGTACAGACTCCAAAAAGCTGGTTTTATCGCCAGGCTTGGCGCTGATTTTCGACCTCGACGGGGTTATCGTCGATTCCATGCCGGTGCACCAGCGGGCGTGGCGGCAGTATCTGGAATCGTTGGGAATTGAGCCCGGTGATCTTCTGGCGCGCATGCACGGGCAACGTAATGACGAAATCGTGCGCGACTTCCTGGGGCCGGGCGTGGACGAAGATACAGTCAACGCCCATGGGGCCGCCAAAGAGCGGCTGTATCGCGACATGTTGCGGGATCGGCTCCGTGAACATTTGGTTCCGGGAATCGCGGAGTTGCTGGGCCGCATTGAAGGCGCGCCGGTAGCGGTGGCAACCAATGCCGAGCGCCCTAATGTCGACTTCGTTTTGGATGGCGGGGGCCTGCGCTCGCATTTCACCGCAATCGTGGACGGATCACAAGTGGCGCTTCCGAAACCCGCCCCTGACGTTTATCTGCGCGCCGCCGAACTCCTCGAAATTCCCCCGCGTAACTGCGTGGTGTTTGAAGATTCCCCTATTGGCATCGCAGCGGCACGGGCCGCCGGCATGCGCGTGGTAGGAGTACTCACCCACGCGCGTGAGCTCGAGGGCATCCAGTTCTCGATAGCAAATTTTTTGGATTCAGCGCTAGATAGATGGTTATCGATGCAGAGGACCGAATAGAGCGATGGGGATTCCGCCCTACTATTGGCTGGCACTGCTGGGAGCGGTCGCTCTGGGCGTGGGTATTTGGTGGGCGCGAACCCAACAACTGGAAGCGCAGCGCCGTTCGATGCATGCGTTTTACGCCTTGAGCGAACAAATTTTCGCGGC
>CAZDGT010000455.1:0-5551 GCA_964504905.1 uncultured Bordetella sp.
CGGGTTTCCGTACAGTATGCCCGCGAAAACATTCCGTACCACTCGTTGTTTTTGCACGTGGGGGCGGAAATGGGAATCCTCGGTCTTACACTCCTCGGGGCCCTGCTCTGGGTGCTCATTCGCCGCGACTTGCTTCATTACAGCGCGAGCGCGGAGGTTGTGCCCCTGCTGGGAACAATAAGTTTTATTGTCACAGGACTCAGTGTCTCGGGATTAGACTCACTGGGCGGCATGATGATTGGGATTGGCTTGATCGGCGGGAGTTTCCCTAACTTTTGGGTGTTGCGCGAAACCCAGCAAGATTTGGCTGTGACGCACCTGGTTGGTGACCACGCATGAAGCTGCTGATCGTTTCCCACGTCCGTCATTACAAACACAATCAGGGTTACTATGCCTACGGACCGTATGCCCGCGAGATAGAGGTTTGGTGCGATCTATTTTCGGAAGTCGTCATTGCAGCCCCTTGCCGTGAGGAGCCCCCAGCCGCGGATGCGTATCTCATTCATCGCGGCAATGTCACTGTCGCCCCTCAAAAAGAAGTCGGTGGCCCCAGCTGGCGGGAGAAGGCTGGTATTGCTTTCGCCCTTCCCGCGCTGATCGCGGGACTGACCCGGGAGATGTGCAAGGCCGATGCGATTCACGTGCGATGCCCAGGGAACTTGGGCCTGCTCGGAGCACTGCTGGCGCCCTTATTTTCATCCCGCCTGATAGCGAAATACGCTGGGCAATGGGGCGGGTACGCGGGAGAGGAACCGACCGTCCGCTTGCAGCGCGCCGTTCTTCGTTCCCGTTGGTGGCGCGGGCCTGTCACGGTATATGGGAAATTCCCAGGTGAGCGGCCGAATGTCATTAGTTTTTTCTCGTCGATGTTTACCGCCCAACAGCTATCGCGAGCCCGTGCCGGCGCTCTTTCGCGGCGCATAGGTTCTCCGCTTACCGTCGCTTTCGCGGGCCGTCTGACACGGAACAAGAACGTAGACACAATTCTTCGGGCGCTCGCGATCATGAAGGGGCAAGGGATTCCACTCAAAGGGCTGGTGATTGGCGAAGGCCCGGAGATGGAGTCATTAACCAGGCTAGCGAAGGACCTTGGAATTGGCAGCCAGGTCGAGTTCGTCGGTGGTGTTTCCCCTGAACGAATTCCGAGTTTCCTGGAACGAGCGGATGTATTCGTGCTTGGCTCCCATACCGAAGGGTGGCCTAAAGCGATAGCCGAGGCGATGGCATTCGGGCTCGTTTGCATCGGAAGCAACGTAGGATTGATCCCCATGTTTCTCGCCGACGGACGTGGCTTCACGGTTCCGCCGGGCGATGTCACAGCGCTCGCTCAAACCCTTGAGAAGATCGCGAGTGCTCCCGAAAAATATGAATCGATGCGCCAGTGCGCCTCGGAATGGGCCCAAAAATATTCTTTGGAAAGCCTGAGAGATTCACTGCAGGCATTAATGGTCGAAAAATGGAATCTATCCAGTCAACACTTTCTCGCGTTGGCGCGGGCTCAGCAGACGGAATAAAACCCGCGCCGACGCCTGGTGTCATGCACATCGTGGACTCGCTGGATGGCGGCGGGACGGAAACGATGGCGGTGAACTTCGTCAATCAGATGCCCCGTGACCGTTATCGTCCGTACATCTGCAGCACGCGCAGGCCGGCGCGCGGCGCTGCGTTGGCGGCGCTCTTAAGCGATAGCGTCTGCCACTTAAGGCTGGACAGGACTTCGCGGCTAGATTTTGGGGCCATCGTTCGGCTGCGGCGGTTTATCGCGGAAGAAGATATCCGGATACTTCACGTTCATAGCACCTCGCTCTTCATCGGCCAGCTTGCCACCCTGTTTTCTCCAGAAGTGCGGGTTGTCTGGCATGACCACTATGGACGCTGCGAGCTGAATGACCGCCCCGTTCGCCTTTACCGCATGGCGACGCGGGGAGTTGCCGGCGTGGTCGCTGTGAATCGTCACCTTGCCGAGTGGGCCTGCCATGACCTCCGCCTGCGAAAAGAACGCGTCTGGTACATTCCTAATTTTGTAATGTCCCGGCCGCCGCGCGGAAATTCGCTACCGGACTTGCCGGGTTCGCCGGGATCCAGAATTGTTTGTGTCGCGAATTTACGTCCACAGAAGGACCACGGGACACTCCTTCGCGCCCTGGCGACGGTTCGTAAGAAGCATCCCGCCGCTCACCTTCTATTGGTCGGAGCCTCCCTCGACGCGGAGTATACAGAGAGTTTGCGGCGGCTAGCATCCGAGCTGGGAATCGAGTCGGATGTTAGCTTTCTCGGCGAGCGCGATGATGTCGCCGCGATTCTGCGCATGTCCGATATCGGAGTCCTGAGTTCGATTTCCGAAGGACTTCCCTTGTCCTTGTTGGAATACGGCGGGGCGGGACTTCCCGCCATCTCGACGTCGGTCGGGCAGTGCCCGGACGTTCTCAACCATGGAATGGCGGGAACGCTGGTCGAACCGAACTCGCCGGACCAATTAGCTCACGCGATGAATCAGCTCCTGGATGCGCCAGAGAGGCGTGTCGAGCAGGGCCGCAAATTGCAGGAATTCGTGCGGAGAACTTTCGACCCAGCGATGATTATGAATCAGATCTGCGACATATACGATCGCGTGCTGCAGGAGGGTGCGTGACCGTTGGTCGCGTCCTGATCGTCGGGAATTTCCTGTCGGGTCACGGCAACTCGCGAGGTGTTTGCGAGGAACTTGCCCCCCGTTTGCGGGAATCCGGATGGTCTGTCCTTACGACATCAGCCCGCCGCGGCCGCACGGCCAGGTTTGCGGACATGCTCGCGACAGTCTGGCTTCGCCGGCACGACTACGACGTAGCGCAAGTGGATGTCTACAGCGGACCGGCGTTTCTTTGGGCAGAGGGAGTCTGCCACCTGCTTCGGCGCGCGGGCAAGCCCTATGTTCTTACTTTGCACGGCGGCGGGCTGCCTGCTTTTTCCGCTGCCAGATCGCAGCGAGTTCGCCGCCTGCTCCACTCAGCCGTGGCCGTTACGGTCCCCTCGACATATCTTTTGACGCAGATGAAGCCGTATCGCGAGGATTTAGTTCTGATGCCCAACGGTATCAGCCTGTCAGCCTACCATTTCACAATACGGCGTCCGCAACCTCGTCTCGTGTGGTTGCGCGCTTTCCATCAGATCTACAACCCGGGGATGGCGGTCAAGGTCTTACGGCGGCTGAAGGATGAACATCCGTCACTGAGTCTGACCATGACTGGCGGCGACAAGGGCGATTCCAGCTTGGAAGCCGTGGTTTCCGATGCGGAGCGGCTGGGAGTACGGAGTCTTCTTACCGTTCAGGGTCCGGTGAAAAAGGAGGACGTCCCGGCAGTTCTGGACGCCGGAGATATTTTCTTGAATACGAGCCTGGTGGACAACACGCCGGTATCGGTGCTGGAAGCGATGGCCTCAGGGCTGAATGTTGTGAGTACGGAAGTGGGTGGGCTTCCTTTCTTACTGACGAACGAAGAGGACGCGCTGCTAGTGCCGTCGGGCGACGACGCCGCAATGGCGGGCGCGATTCGCCGTCTGCTGGCGGATCCGGAACTTGCCCAGCGGATGCAAACTGCTGCCCGCGCGAAGGTGGAAGAATTTGAATGGGACGTGGTGCTCCCAAAGTGGTGCAGCCTGCTGGCGTCCGCCGCGCACGGACGACACGTCACAGCAACATCGATTCTTCGTCATTCGCCCGCCGAAGTCGCGGAGAGGGCGGAGTGAGCATGCCAAAACTCCGAGTCTCTGCCTTGATCTGCGGACAACCTGGCGCCGTGGAACTCTGGACGCTTAGACGCATGCATGCGACCCCCTGCGAACTTACGGTGATCCAATCTGAGCATGCGACCGCGATTCCCGCCTGGAAACGATTTCGCCGCATGCGCCGCGAGTTGGGGCTTCCGGCTGTGGCTTCCCGTTTCCTTGCGAAGCCGTTGGCAGCTCGAATGGCGAAACAAAATGAACAGTTGTTGGACCAGCTCTTGGATGTGGAAGAGCTCCGCCAATGGTGGAGTGAGTCCGGCCTAGCCCTCGTGAAAGTGCCTACCCTCAACCATGAAGACTGCCGGCTTGCACTGCGGGCGGCTGCTCCCGATGTTGTTGTACGGGTTTCCGGAGGGATACTCAAGCCCCACATCTTCTCCCTGGCCCGGCTTGCGGCTCTGAATATTCATCATGGAAGGGCGCCGCTGATCCGCGGGATGTGGAGTATCCCGTGGGGGCTGGTGGAGGGACGCCGCGACTGGATCGGCGCCACAGTTCACGTCATCGACGCCGGCATCGATACAGGAACGATTCTTTGGCGGGGAGGCACGCAGTTGGCGCCGGGAGACACTCAGGCTGATCTTTTCTTTCGATCTCACCTCGAAGCGGTTGACGCACTGGCTGCGATTTTAACGGAATACGCATCCGGAACCGATGTTCGGCCGTGGCCCATCGCGCCCGGAGAGGTTTCCACCTATCGCTCGGCGCCAGGCCTGGGAACCTGGCTCAAGTTCCTCTACTGGGGCGCTGGACGCCGGGCGCCTATTTCACTGGAACGAATCATAGAATGTTGAACCTGGCCAGTGTTCCGGCCATGCGGCTAGCGGGCCGTTTCGGCGGGAGCGGCGTGATCATTAACGAACACACGCTGTCTCAAGAACAAACTCGGCTTCACGTGGAGACGCTGGGCCGTTGGTTCGACTTTATTGCGCTGGACGATCTTCCTTCGCGCCTTCAGTCTCCCCGGAGAAAACCGTTTTGCCTGCTTACCTTCGATGACGGCAAGCGCAGCAATGCCACCGTGACCGCGCCAGAGCTGGAACGGCACGGGGCACCCGCCGCATTCTTCCTGGTTTCCGGCTTTATCGACACCCCGAAGCCTCTATGGTTCGATCAATATCGAGCGTTGACAAAGCAGCTCGGCATGGATCCGGCCGGTTTGAGTTCAGACATAGTGAAGCGGCTGCCGCACAAGCTGTTGACGGAACGGCTCGAGCGAGCCTGCCGTCAGCACGGCGTCAATGTCGACCTCAACGATGAAGACATCTGCCCCATGAACTGGGATCTGGCCAGGGATCTGCATGGCCGAGGATTCAGCATCGGGGCCCACGGCGAGACCCACGCCATCCTGACGCGGGAGACGAGGTCGGAAGCGCTTGCAAGCATTTCCGCGAGCATTGCGCGGGTAAGCGCGGAAATCGGCGCGCCTTGCGGAAGTTTTGCTTTCCCGAATGGGAACTATACCGCGGAACTCGCCATGCACGCCACCCGTTGTGGCGCCAAAATCGTAATGAACACGGAACCCACGTGGGTGACTCAGGCTTTGCCCCTGTGGCGAATGCCGCGTATTCAGTTGTTCGGCCATCAAGGGAGCGCTGAAATTGAGGCCAAGATCGCGCTCGCCGCTACCGGAACTTTTCTTGCCAATCCAGATGGCACCGGCAGGTTGTACCGATCGATCCGGCGCATGGCCAAGGGTCGCCACAAGAACTTGGTGGGGCCAATCAACAGCAGTCAAGAAAGCGTTACTGAAAATTGAAAGAGGAATTATGAAGCAAGCGCGGTT
>CAZDGT010000456.1:0-8379 GCA_964504905.1 uncultured Bordetella sp.
AACCAGCGCATCGATCAGGATGCCGACGTATTTTCGTTCCTGTTCGACCAGTTGGGGATGAAGTAGACGCCATGCTGCGCAAGGCAGCGCGAATCTGCGTGCGCTTGCTCACGTTGCTGGGAGCGCTGCTCCTATTGGTCACACTGCTGCCGCCGCGATGGTACGTGACTAAACTCGCGGGAGTGTGGACAGATCCCCGTGGAGCCACGATCATCGTACTTGGTGCGGATAAGCTTGACGGCCAGATACTCGGGATAAATTCTTACTGGCGCAGCGTGTATACGGTGAGAGCGTGGAAGGAAGGTGGATTCGCGCACCTGATTCTGAGTGGAGAGACCGACATCACCGCTCCTATGCGCGACTTTGTGGTGGCGGAGGGGGTACCCGCGCCCGCCGTCGTGCTTGAGGATCGGTCCAATAATACTCGCGAGAATGCACTATTAACTGCTCAAGTGGCCCGTCAATTTCCGGGACCCTATGTTCTGCTCACCAGCGACTATCACATGTGGCGCGCGCGCCGAGCGTTTCAAAAGGCCGGACTCGTGGTTGAGCCTAGACCCTTCCCGGATGCACTGAAGCGCATGAATCAGTGGAGCTCACGATGGTCGATATTTATCGAACTGCTAGTGGAATCCGCCAAGATAGTCTACTATTGGGGACGCGGTTGGATCTGAGTCTAGAGCCAACCAGACAAGTCCACGACCGGGCGGCCGCATTGTTCCAACATTCGGCGAATTTCGACCGAAGGCTTCTGAGTCAGCACCACGCGATCGGGGTTCGTATCCAACAATGCCGGCAGATCCGCGGCCAGCAGCCGGCCAATGTGGGGTATGGAATTTAGGATGTAGTCGCGGTTACTGCCGTAGATCGCATCCAACTGGATGTGCGGGTCCCATACGCACAGCTCCCGGCCCTTGCCGATTAAAGCTTCGATCAGCGCCACCACGGGGCTCTCACGCAAGTCGTCTGTATTCTCCTTGAAAGCCAGTCCCACGATGCCGATTCTGCCGGGCAAGTCACTTACTCGCTCAATCGCGCGCGCCAGATGCTGCTGATTGCTGGGAAGCACTGACGCTAGCATGGGCAGATCCAGGTCCAGCCGCGAGGCGCGGTAATTGAGGGCTCGCAGGTCCTTCGGCAGGCACGATCCGCCAAAGGCAAAACCAGGCCGCAGATAGGCTGGCGAGAGGTTCAGCTTCTCGTCCCGGCACAACGTTTGCATCACCTCTTGCGCGGGCACTTCTAGGCGCTCGCACAGCGCGCCAATTTCATTGGCGAACGATATTTTCAGCGCATGAAACGCGTTGCAGGCGTACTTGATCATCTCCGCGGTGCGTAGTGTTACCAGGCAGGGCTTCAACTTCAGATCCGCATACAGGTCCGCCACTGTAGCAATGGCGTTGGAGTCGTCCCCGCCGACCACGATCAATGGAGGTTCCACGAAATCACGAACCGCAGAGCCCTCCCGGAGGAATTCCGGATTCGACACCACCGCTACGTCCGGCAAATGTTTCACAGCCGGCAGGACAACCTCTTCGCAGGTGCCGGGGAATACGGTACTGCGGATGGCAATCACGAAAGGCCTCGGATTGCGACTTAATTCCGCGGCAATCTCGGCGGTGACTCTCCGCAATTGATCCAGGCCCAAGTTGCCATTGCGCTCCGAAGGCGTCCCGACGCAGATCAAAGCGATGTCCGCTTGCGCGAGTCCCTCTGCGGCGGTTTGGCAGGTCGTAAGCCGCCCGGCTCCAACAGTGGATTTGACCAGCGCCTCCAGGCCCGGTTCATAGAACGGCGCGCGCCCCTCGCGAACGCTGCGCACCTTGTGGATGTCGGAATCGATTCCCACCACCTGGTGCCCCAGGTCCGCCAGGCAGGCTGCGGAAACGCACCCCACATAGCCCAAGCCAAACACCGCTACTCTTCCAGGATTGTTCATTGTCGTTAGCGGCCGGTCTTTTGCACCCTGACGCGCGGCGGGCCGGCACTGGTAATCTGCCACAGATTCCGCGGCGGCACAAAGAATATCGCGAGGGCGCACACGGCGGCCGCCATCATGGCGCAAAACGTACGCGGCGGTGAAGTGATGCGCTTCAGCAGCGAACGCTGTGGCACAAAGATGTCCAAAGCCGCCAGGCCATAGAATGCAATTTGCGTAGCCAGCGCAATTGTGCGAAACGGCGGCGAAATCCCAAAAGTGGTTGCGGCAATGGCAAGAAACGCGAAGGGCAGCAGCAATCGCCCGAATTTGTAAGAGACGAAATGGAACCACAAGCGGTTGCGCGGCCCCAATAGAGCGGGATAGTAGCGTAGCAATTGGTAGTTACCGGCAAGCGTCCGCAGTTTTCGGCGAAACTCGGTTTCAAGCGACGTTGGATCGTCCCACGCAATCGCTCGTTCGTCGGTGACTAGCCGATATCCTTGGAAGAACGCCGCGAGCGGCAGATACATGTCGTCGAGCAGAACATCCTCAGGAATCTCCACTGCCAGGGACCGGCGCAGCGCATAAAACGGGCCCGTGGCGCCGAACATGGAATCCAGCAGGGCAAGCTGCCCGCGCAGCCAGGTTTCATAGCGCCAGTAGAGGCTGATATCGGCTTCTTCCCGGGCGGAGCCAGCACGGATGTGCAGCGTGGCGCTGACGGCACCCACCGTTGGGTCGGCGAAACACTCAATCAGGTGCCGAAGACTATCGGCATCGAGAGGCTGCCGTACATCGGTCAACAGGAGGATCTCGCCGCGCGCCTGTGCGATGCCCGCATTGAGCGCAGCGGGTTTTCCTGAAGGAGGAATGCAGATCAAGCGTACACCACGCCCGTGGAAACTCTCGGCGATCGCGTCTGTCGCGTCAGTGGAGCCATCCGACACCACCAGCACATCCAGCAAACCTTGGGGATATTCCAGATCGAGGATAGATGCCAATTTTGCGCCTAAATAGTGTTCGCCATTGCGCACCGCAATAATCACCGTAACAGTGCGTGGCTCGAAACGGCGCTGGACCGGCCGCCCCCGGCGGGACCATGCGGAAAGCAATAGTGGGTATCCGGCCGCGACCCAAAATACAAAGGCGGCGCTGAACCAAAAGATGAGGACCGGTAGCGAAATGGTCATGGCCGCGGACCCGTTTCCAGAATGCGCTCGAATGCAGTGGCGACGCGTTCCCAGGAGAACTGTTGGGATACCATAGCATACGCGGCGTCGGCCATGCGGCAGCGCTCGGCTTCGTCGTCGAGCAGGCCAGTGCACTCCCGGGCGAAGGCTTCGGGATCATCAGCCAGGCGAATATTATGTGGCGCATCGGTGGCCAACCCCTCGGCCCCTATGGCTGTCGAGACCACCGGCAAGCGCGCCGCCATCGCTTCGTAGATTTTCAAGCGAGTGCCGCCGCCGATGCGCAGGGGGACCACCGACAGGCGTGCTCCCCATAACCAGGGCCGCACGTCGGGTACAGTTCCGGTGATCGTGATGCGCGGGTCGTTGGCTACTCGCGCACGCAACTCGGCCCCCGGCGTTCGGCCCACGATCGCCAGTGTGGTTTCGGGACGGCGCGCGTTGATTTTGGGAAAAATCTCGTCCAGGAAATAGTTAACCGCGTCGATGTTGGGTATCCAGTCCATGGAGCCAACGAAGACCAGATCTTGGCGGGGCTCCACCGTGGCCGGGGGCCCAAAGAAATCCAAATCGACTCCCGTTGGGATTGCGGAGATTCGGGTCACCTCGTATATCTCACGCATGCGAGAAGCATCGATTTCGGAAACCGCAATCACGTGGCCAGCCCGGCGGCAGGCGTCGCCCTCGCAGGAGAACATGCGGCGAGCCTGCATGCCGAAGTAACTCCGCCGCAATGGATTGCCGGATTGCTCCGCCATGCGCTGCCAGATCACTGCCTCGACATTGTGCTGGAACAAGACACAGCGGCCAAGATCCGTAAAATTCGGGGCAGGAAAAATGAAATCGCAAACCGTGGCATCGAAAGCCTGCGAAGCCAGCAGCTCGTCAATCTGGCGGCGCATGGAGTCAGAGCGATACCGGCTCACGGGCAGGGGCAAGGCGGAGAACAGATTCGCTATCATTTGACCGGCGAACTTTGCGGAACCACGCGGTGGCACTTGGTGAGCAAGCGGATAGGCGCGAGTTGAATACTCACCCGCCCTCTCGATCCCCTCGGGGAACGCTGGGTTTTGGAAAGCGACGTAATGGATCTCGTGGCGCATGTGCAGCCGACGCAAAATTTCCAATGTGCGGATTTGTCCCCCGCGGTTGGTGGGATGCAGAAAATCGGTCTTCACCCACAGGATCTTCATGCGGCGCAGACTAGAGCACTCTCCACGTGCCGCACCTGCCGCTGGTCACAGCGAAAAGCCCGCCTGTGCCGCGTCGCGATAGAACATCTCGACTGTCTCAAGCGAGTAGTCGTCCAAGTCCTTGCCCACCAGGGCCAATTTATGGAGTAGGTCGTTGGTCGCCGTGATGATGTGGCAACCTACGGAGTCAGCTTGAAAGATATTCAAAAGCTCCCGCGGACTGGCCCAGATCAGCTCGAGGTTGGAGTGCGGCCGGAGAAGGTTCACAGCCTCAGCCATCAAAGGCACCGGATCGCGTCCAGTGTCGGCTATCCTGCCGGCGAACACGGATACATATGCCGGTGGGCCCCCTGCGAGAGCCGCGCCGACATCCTTGACCTGATTGAGCGTAAGCAGAGCAGTCACGTTCAGCTTGACGCCCTTGCGCGCCAAGCGGCAGACCAAATTGAGCGAACTCTCCCGGCGTGTGTTGGTGACGGGAATTTTGGTGTAGACGTTATCGCCCCAGCGTGAGATTTTCAGCGCCTGCCGCTCCATCTCATCGAATTCATCCGCAAATACTTCGAGTGAAATAGGGCGATCCGGAACAGCGCTCAGAATGTCCTTGGCGAACGCTTCGTAATCCGTGATGCCAGCCTTGCGCATGAGGGTGGGATTCGTGGTAAAGCCGCGAATCAAGGGATTTTCGTACATCCGCAAAATCCCCTCACGCTCCGCGCCGTCCGCGAACAACTTTACTTGCAAATCCGCCACTCGCTTCGTGGTCATTTTCTAGCGCCCGTTGCAGAAAACCTTTACTGTGAACGCTGGTAGTCTTCCAGCGATTCGATCCATAGAAGGTTCTCAGTCATCTGATAACCGTAGATTGGATGGCCGGCGCGCAGGAGAGCCGGAAACACGTCTCTGCCGAAGTCGCTTGCCATGCCCGCCGGTATGAAATCCAGGACGGCCGGTTCCAGAACCAGCAGACCTGCGCTCACCCAATTGCTGAATACCTGGTCGGGCGCCGGCTTTTCCAGGAAGCGTGTCACCCGCGAGGCAGCGTCAAGAGCGATGATTCCGCTGGCGGCGACGCTTTCGCGATGAAACGCGGCGATGGTACAAATCCCGCCCTTTTCCCGGTGAAAATGAATCAGGCGGTCCAGGCGGCAATCGGTAAAGTTATCGCCGTAAATGACAAGAAACGGCTCCGAAAAGAAGCTTCCCATTTTCCTAACAGCACCTGCGGTGCCCAGCAACTCGGGCTCATGAGAATAAGTGATTTCCACCCCGATGCGGCTGCCGTCACCGAAATATTCCGCCACAGTTTCTGGATGAAAGTGGAGATTGATCGCGACCTCCCGGATGCCGTAGTGCGCGAGCAGGCGCAAGTTGTGTTCCAGCAGCGGTATCCCGCCCAAAGGGAGCATCGGCTTGGGCTGGCGGTCGGTTAACGGGCGAAGACGGCGACCCTCACCGGCGGCAAGCACCATAGCCCTCATGCGGTCCTCATTAAGGTCAATGATAGCGCGTGGTTCCAGGCCCAGCCACTTCAAACGCTAAACTTCGAAAGGCGAAAAGACGATGTATACTGAGCCGAACGAGCGAACGCGCTGCTCGACGATCCCCTCTTATGATTGTTTCCCGAACTCCGTTCCGCGTCACTTTGGGCGGTGGTGGCACAGATCTGCCTAGCTTCTATGAAAAGCACGGCGGTTTCGTTCTGGCCATGGCCATCGACAAGTACATGTACGTCATCTTGAACGTGCCTAACGCCGATCGCCTCATCCGTCTGCACTACACCAAGAGCGAAACAGTCGCGCATATTGACGAGCTGCAGCACGACCTGGCGCGGGAAGCGCTGCGTGCCCATGGGATCACAGACGCCATCGAAATCGCCTCGGTCGCGGATCTTCCGGCTGGGACAGGTTTAGGGTCGTCAAGTTGCTATCTAGTGGGCCTGCTGAGCGCGATTCGCGCTTATTTGCTGCGGCCGGTGCCGTTGCAGACCTTAGCGGAGGAGGCATGCCGCATTGAGCTGGAGATTTTGAAGAAGCCCATCGGCAAACAGGATCAGTTCATGGCGGCGTTTGGCGGCCTCACGCAATTGGAAATCGAAAGGTCCGGCGCGGTGAAGGTGACGCCGATTTCCCTGCCGGCGTATTCCATTTCGGATTTTGTATCCAATACGCATCTCTACTACACAAAAACGCAAAGGAATGCCACCGAAATTCTGGAGAACCAGAGCCGCAAGGTGCGAGAGGATGGCGGCGGCACGGTGGAAAGCAACCTGCTACGCATTCGCGATATCGGCTATGAGATCGCCGAGGCGATGAAGGCCGGGAACTTCGATCGCTTCGGGGAGTTGATGCACACGCATTGGGTTGCCAAGCGTCAGCTTTCTGACAAAATCACGATCCCGGAAGTGGAGCGGCTTTATGATCATCTCCGTGAGGAGTACAACGTGCTCGGGGGCAAGATTGCGGGCGCGGGCGGGGGTGGCTTTCTGATGCTGTATTGCCCGAAAAACGGGAAGCGTCTGATGGAGTTCATGCAGAGCCAGGGGATGGAGCGTTTGCAATACGCTCCGGAGTTTGAGGGCAGCCGCGTGATCACAAACGTTCGCAACGCGCACTCGGAGCACTACCACGGCCGCAGTTGGTGAGCGAGAATCCAGTCCGCTGCGGCACGGAGCGAATCTACGGTGGCCGAAGGCTCTATTGAGGGGCGTTTTTCCCGATAGCCATAGTCGATCAGGATGGTCGTGCAACCCGCGCTCGCTCCGGCCTCCACATCGCGCCAACGGTCCCCAATCATAAAGCTATGGGATAGATCAATGCCGTGGGTCCCGGCGGCGCGGAGTAACAAACCGGGCAGGGGCTTCCGGCAATCGCACTGGTCGGAATCATCATGGGGGCAGACGAAGAAGTCGTCCAGGGGAAGGGCTTGCCGCAACGCATGGTGGATCGCCTCAACAGCTGCGGGTTTCTGCGTGCCGCGCGCGATATCCGGCTGATTGGTGACAACGATCAAGAGAAAACCAGCCTCTTTAAGGCCTCTCAGGGATTCGGGTGCATCGGGCACGAGTTCCATCTCGGACGGAGCGGATGGCGGGTAAGGCTTGCCGTTGCGAACGATGGCTCGATTGAGCACGCCGTCTCGATCCAGAAAGACCGCGCGCTGACTGCTCAGACCACTGACTCCCACTTGGTTTGTTCCTGCTTGAGATCGGGATGCGACACCAGCAGATGCCATACCACGGCCTGAAACGCTTCCGAATGCGGAGTGATGTGGGCCGCATTCACGACGGGAATCAGTACACACGCATCCGCCACTTGGGCAGTGTAGCCGCCATCCCGGCCCACGATGCCACCGATCTTGGCGCCGACGGTCCGGGCGTACTTGAGCGCCTCCACCAGATTGGGGCTGACCTGCTTTTCGAGATTCCCTCCGCCCACCGAGAAGACCAGCAGCATGTCATTGCCGTGCAGGCGGCTGACGCGCAGCCAGCGCTCGAACACGGTGGACCAACCCTCATCGTTGGTGCGCGCGGTAAGCTCCGAGACGTTGTCGGTGGGGGCATAGGCTTCGATGCCCGTAATTTTGCGAAAGTCGTTGACTGCGTGGGATGCGTTGCCCGCGCTGCCACCCACTCCCAGGATGAACAGCCTTCCGCCGGAAGCGCGCGTTTCTACCAGTAGCGCCACCAGGCGATCCACGGCCTGGGTGTCGATTTTCTTCACGATCGCGGAGACTTCTTCAAGGAACTGTTGCGAGAACGTCATTTCTAGGCCCGGTTACGGTTGCCGCTGGCAGCCGGTTTCGCGCTTGCCATCTGCAAGGCAACCGACATGCCTGCAAGCGCGGGAATGTAATATCCGTAGGCAATGTGATAGAAAAACGTTGCCACGGCCACACTCGTCAGCGCCAGGAAAAGTGTCAAGGCCATAGCGGCCGTGTCTTCTCCTTGACGAGAAACACTGGCTTCCCTGAACAACTTCCAGGTGGACTTCAGCGAGAGGAAGATCACGGCGATGTAACAGAGAGCCGCTGGAATTCCGCATTCGGCTGACATTTGTGTGTAAGAATTGTGCGT
>CAZDGT010000457.1:0-9541 GCA_964504905.1 uncultured Bordetella sp.
AGCGGCAGGCCCGTCTTCAATTACGGGGGTAACCTGTATCTGGATTACGTCGGCCCATTGCGCTGCCCACGCGAATACCGCGGCCGGGTCCTTCGACTGTACCAAGGCGAATCCACGGTCGGCCAACCCGTGCCAGCGCCCGAGCATTTTCGCGGGGGCCGGAGGCATTCCACCGGTTTTTAGAAAACGATCCACCGCGGCCTGATAAGTGCCCGTAGGAAAGGTCCACGAAACTATGTATTTCATGCTGTCCTCCTCTGTTCGGGTACAGCATATCATTTTTGCGGCCAATACCCTGGGCGCACGCGGATGACGGCGTCAGGATGGGAGGGAATCGCCACCTGAATTTTGTGGAAGTCCTCTTTTGCGCTCGGTGTTGGCGTGAAGCTCAATAGGTACTGGCTGTGGATCTCTTCGCCAGCACGGGAAATCGCATTTTCAAGGGACGAGAGCGTAAGGAAAGCCAGATGCCGGCCGCCAGTCGAGCGCGCCAAAGCGTCCGCTACATTGGCCGCGGCCAAACGCGACAATTCCCGGACGCCGCCTAGAATGTCCACGGCGTTCGCGCTTCGCGAGGTGCCGGCCGAATTGCCGGAGGTGCGGGCGGCGCTGTTCGCCGACGGATTATTGGTCGTCGCTTCCACGGGATCGGGCGGGATGGGCATCGAGGGAGCGTCGCTCGGGCTTGAAGAAAACGCGGAAGCTGTCGTCGAGTAGGTCGCCGGATACACCACCACTCCGGCACGTTGGGCCAACTCGATGGCGTCACTGAGCTTGCCCTTGCTGCCGCGGTCGCGCGACTCACTCAGGATCAGCATCACGCGCCGGTAGTTGGGCGAACGGGTCTCCAGCATCTTCACACCCTCCGCGACGGCATCGATCAGACGAGCGGTGCGCAGGCTCCGGCTGCGGGTTCCTTGAAACGCGGTGCGTATGATGTTCGAATCCGTAGTGAAGTCCGCGCGCACGCGAATTTCCTCGTCGAACTCAATCACCGCGGCCTGGCCGCGGTCGCCGATGACCAAAGGTTTGATCAAGCCGCCCACGCGTTCTGTCCGGGCCAGGACGGGCGCGGAAATTCCGCTGGCTTGAATCAACACTACTAGCGACACGGGAGCCAGTACCGTATCGGAAGTGTCCATACGGATCTTCTGAGCGATACCTTCATCGGTCAGGCGGAAGTCCTCTACCGAGAGTCCGTCGATGAGATTGCCCTTTTTATCCGTCACTGTGACCGGAGCCAGCACCAGCGGTACGTTGGCGCGGATCGAAGGATTCTCCGGTTCTTGTGCCAACAAGGGGAGCAGCAGAACGGCTGCGGCGAAAACGGAGAAGGAACGGGACACGCACCTATAGGATGCTCCGCACGCCGTCCTCGTTACTCTAAGCAACCGTCACCATAGCTCCATTATCCCTTTTGGGCGCGGCGGTTTTGCTAGTCTACAACTTGTAATGTCAGACCGGATGGAAGAATTGCAGCGCCGCCACGCCGCTGCCGAAGCGGGAGGCGGGGACGAGCGCCGTGCACGGCAGCACGCCGAGGGTAAACTCTCCGCACGCGAGCGCATCGATCTGCTGCTCGACGAGGGTACCTTCGAGGAGACAGACAAACTGGTCCGTCATCACTGCCACGATTTCGGCATGGACGAACAGGTGATCGATGGCGATGGCTTTGTCACAGGCTACGGCTTGATCCATGGCCGCCCAGCCTACGTCTTCGCCCAGGATTTTACGGTGTTCGGCGGTTCGCTCTCGGAAGCCAACGCCAAGAAGATCGTCAAGATCATGGATCTGGCTCTCAAGACCGGCGCGCCCGTCATCGGATTGAACGACTCGGGCGGCGCGCGCATTCAGGAGGGCGTCCTTTCACTCGCGGGGTATGCCGATATCTTCCTGCGCAACACGCTCTCAAGCGGCGTCATCCCGCAGATCTCCGCGATCATGGGGCCGTGCGCCGGTGGCGCCGTTTATTCTCCCGCGCTCACGGATTTCGTCTTCATGGTGGATAAGACCAGCTACATGTTCGTAACGGGTCCCGACGTTATCAAGACCGTCACGCATGAAGACGTGACGAAAGAGGCACTAGGCGGCGCGGCCACGCACAATTCCACCAGTGGCGTGGCGCATTTTCAAGCGCACGACGACGCGGAGTGCTTGCGGACTATTCGCGAGTTGATGAGCTACCTGCCGCAGAATAATCGCGATGCGGCGCCGCGCGGCGATACTGATGACCCGGCCGATCGCCAGGACCCTGAGCTCGATAGCATTGTGCCCGCAGCGTCGAATCAACCCTACGACATCAAGGACGTCATTCGCCGCGTAGCGGATCACAGCGAGTTCCTCGAAGTCCACGAGCATTGGGCATGCAATATTGTGATCGGATTCGTGCGCATGGATGGCCGCAGCGTAGGCGTGGTTGCCAATCAACCGGCTTACCTGGCCGGATGCCTGGATATCGATTCTTCCACCAAGGGGGCGCGATTTGTGCGCTTCTGCGATGCGTTCAATATTCCGATCCTGACCTTTGAGGACGTCCCGGGTTTTCTTCCCGGCACCGCGCAGGAATTCGGCGGCATCATCCGTCATGGGGCGAAACTGCTATACGCATATGCGGAAGCCACTGTGCCGAAGATTACCATCATTACACGCAAGGCTTACGGCGGCGCTTACTGTGTGATGGGTTCGAAGCACTTGCGCACGGATGTGAACCTTGCATGGCCGTCGGCCGAAATCGCCGTGATGGGAGCCGAGGGCGCCGTAAACATTGTCTATCGCCGCGAAATTGCTTCGGCGGAAAGTCCCAACGCTGTCCGTGCAGCGAAACTTGACGAATTCCGTGAGCGCTTCGCGAGCCCGTTCATTGCCGCCGAAAACGGCTTCGTCGACGATGTGATTGAGCCACGCCTGACGCGTCTGCGAGTGATCCGCGCCCTGCGCATGCTCGAGACCAAAGTCGACACCATGCCGCGTAAGAAACACGGCAACATTCCGCTTTAGCTTGCAGCCTCCGCCGCGAGTTTGTCGAAGAACTTCTTGATCATGGTCTTGGCAGTGCCATCAATCAGCCTCTGCCCAACTGCGGCGATTGTGCCACCGACCTGTGCGTCGCCTTCGTAAGCCACCTCGGTACCGCCTTCAACGGGACTCAGCTTGAGCAGCCCGTCGCCCTTGACGAAACCAATTCGCCCTGTCCCTTCCACCACCAGTCGAAAGCTATTCGGCGGCATCTGCTCGGTGATGCGCACCTTCCCTTCAAAGGCGCCGGACAAACTAGCCAGCGCCATCTTCATCTTCATGCGGTATTCATCGGGACCGGTTTTCTCAAGGCTCTCGCAGCCGGGGATGGCGCGCGCGAGCACTTCAGGGTCCTGCATGACTGCGTAGGCCCGCTCTTGAGGAAGCGGCAAAGTATACGTTCCGGAAATCTTCACGCGCTATGCTTTCGATGCCAGAGCGGCATTGATTGCCCGCGCCGCGTAAACCGCCGTCAGATGTTTGCGGTAATCGGCTGAGGCGTGCAGGTCCGAGTTCGCATCCGCGCCCTGCGACACAAGCGCCGACGCCTTCGCAACGTCATCGGCCGAGCCCGCCGTGCCTTCCAGCGCCTTTTCCGCTGCCGCGGCGCGGTATCCGATATTCGACAGCCCCGTCACACCGATGCGCGCCAGCGTGATTTTTCCACCACTCCGCCGAACCCGAGCCGCTACGCCCACGATTGCGAAACCACTGGCTGGCTGCACCATTTTCTGATAGCTAGTGCCTGTCCCTGCCTCTTCTACGGGGACTACAATCTCGCGAATGACCTCACCCTGCTCGATGGTCGTCGTGAAGGAGTCCACAAAGAAGTCCGCAATGCTTACGGTGCGCTCGCCCTTCGCGCCACGGATCACGACCTTCGCTTCGAGCGCCTGCAGCGCCGCCGGATAATCGGCCGCGGGATCGGCATGCGCCACGCTTCCACCCATGGTGCCCATGTTGCGCACCTGCACGTCGCCAATAGCCGCAGCGGTGGCCGCAAGTAGCGGGCACTTCGCACGCACCAGCGCCGAGCTTTCCACCGCGTAATGGGTGGACGTCGCGCCGATATGCAGCGCCCCGCCCTCTTCGCGAATGTAGTTGAGATCTTTGATGCGGCCGAGATCCACAAGATGTTCCGGGGCCGCCAAGCGGAGCTTCATCATGGGGATCAGGCTCATCCCGCCGGCCAGCAGCTTTGCTCCGCTTCCGGCCAGCGCGACCGCTTCGTCGAGCGTCTTTGGTGCGGTGTATTCGAAAGTTTGCGGAATCATAATTAGTTCTTGGCCCCCGCCATCACGTTCCAAATCTTCTCCGGCGTCAGCGGCATATCCAGATGACGCACTCCCAGGTGCGAGAGCGCATCCACTACGGAATTCACCACCGCCGGCGAACAGCCGATGGTGCCAGCCTCGCCCACACCTTTCACTCCCAACGGATTCACCGGCGAAGGAGTAACCGTGTGGTCGCTCTCGATCCACGGCATCATGTGCGCACGCGGCATGGCGTAATCCATGAACTCGCCCGTGATCAATTGGCCGTTGTCGTCATAGACAGCTTGCTCCCAGAGCGCTTGTCCCAGACCCTGGGCGACGCCACCGTGCACTTGTCCGTCGACGATCAGCGGGTTCAGAATGTTTCCACAATCGTCCACGGCAACGTAACGGCGGACTTTCACTTGTCCGGTCTCCGTGTCAATGTCCGTGACCACCACGTGCGCGCCGAACCCAAACGTAAAGTTGGGGGGCTCCCAGAAATGCGTGGACTGCAATCCCGGCTCGGTGTTGGGAGGCAGTTTCATGGCGCGATAGGTGGCGCCCGGATCTCCGCGACTGATTTGGAATTGCCAGTCTTGTTGCACGTCACCTGGCCATTGGCAAGGGAGACGTTGTCCGATTCGAGCAGCATCGCGCCGAATTTCGTGATCTTCTCGCGCAACTCCTGTAGTGCGAAATACAATGCCGTGCCGCCGATTGCAGTGGCGCGGCTGCCGAAAGTGCCGATACCATACGGCACAATCGCGGTGTCCCCGCGCAGCACCAGAACGTCATCGATATCCACGCCCAACTGGTCTGCGGCGATCTGCGCGAAGGTAGTTTCCTCGCCTTGCCCATGAGAGCAGGTGCCGGTCAGCACCGTCACTTTGCCCGACGGCTCGATCTTTACTGTCGCGCTCTCCCACCCTCCAGCGGGGGTTGCGGGCGACGGCCCAAACCCGCAAATCTCGCCGTAGGTGCAAATACCGATGCCCATCAGCTTGCCCTGTTTGCGCGCTTCGACTTGCTCGGCGCACAGCTTCTTGTAATCCACGGTGGCCAGAACTTTTTCGAGCGGCGCCGCGTAGTTGCCGGAGTCATAAATGAGCCCAGTCGCAGTCGGGAACGGAAACTCCTCGTTGTGCACGAAATTCTTCAGGCGAATCTCAGCCGGGTCCATCTTCAGCTCATCGGCCAGAATATCCACCATGCGCTCGATACCGTGAGTCGCTTCCGGACGTCCCGCGCCGCGATACGCATCCGTGGGGACGCAATTGGTGAACGCACCCACGACGTCGGCGCGCACGTTTCGGGTTCGATACAACCCCGGCATCATCAGGACGCTCAGCGTAGGAATTGCGGGCGTCAGCAGCTGATGATAGGCTCCCAGGTCTTGGATCAACTTGAGTTTGATGCCCAGGATGGTCCCGTCTTTCTTGGCTGCGAGTTCGAAATAATCCACATGCCCGCGTCCGTGAATGGTGCACAGGAAATTTTCGCGCCGCGACTCGATCCATTTCACGGGCTTGCCGATCTGCATCGCGACGAAACCCATCAGGGCTTCCTCGGCGTAAATATTCAGCTTGCTGCCGAAGCCTCCGCCAACCTCGGGCGCGATGACGCGCATGCGATTCTCTTCCAGGCCCAGCATGCCGGCCACCAGAGTACGTACCAGATGCGGCACCTGGGTCGACGTATACAGGTTCAGTTGCCGGTCTGCGGCGCGCCATTCCGCCACCACGCCGCGGGTCTCCATGGAGGAAGGAATCAGGCGCTGGCTGGTAATGCGCTGCTTCACCACTACTTCGGCTTCGGCGAAAGCTTTATCCACCTCACCGCCTTCCTGGTGATAGTTGAACGCGACGTTATCGGGCCACTCCGGGTGCACGGGAGGCGCCCCTGGAGCAATGGCCTTCTCGGGATCTGCCACGGCCGGCAAAATGTCCCAATCGATCTCGATCTTTTCGGCGGCGTCGCGCGCCAGATATTTGTCGGTCGCCACAACCACAGCAACCGGATGGCCTACGAAATAAACCCGGTCGGTTGCCAGGATGTAGTGATGCGGAATCCGCAGCCCCGGCAGTGATGCACCGCAGGGCACCGGCCCAATCTTGGCCGTGTCTTTACCGGTATAGATGGCGGCGACGCTAGGGGTTTCGGCGGCCGCCTTGGTGTCGATCGAGCGAATGCGAGCCGCCGCGTGCGGGCTGCGGACGATGGCCGCGTAGTGCATGCCCGGCATCTGGATGTCGTCGACGTAAGTGGCCGTACCGGTGATCAAGCGCGGGTCTTCGCGCCTGCGGATGCGCTTGCCAACTAATTTTTCAACCTGCGTAATTGTGCTCGCCATATCCGTCTCCTATTTGCCTGCCGCAGCGGCGGCAGCTTTCACTGCGTTCACGATGTGCTGGTACCCCGTGCACCGGCACAGGTTACCCTCGATTCCATGACGGATTTCTTCGTCGGTGGGATTCGCGTTGCGGTCCAGAATTTGCTTGGACGCCATGATCATCCCGGGCGTACAAAAACCGCATTGCGCGCCGTGCTGGTTCCAGAATGCTTCCTGCATGCCGTGCAGCTTCCCGTTCTCGGCCAAGCCTTCGATAGTCGTGACGTTCGCGCCATCGGCTTGCACCGCGAACATGCTGCAGCTCTTAATCGCCTTGCCGTCAAGTTCTATGGTGCACGCCCCGCACAGAGACGTTTCGCAGCCAACGTGGGCCCCTGTAAGTCCGGCCACGTCGCGCAGGTAGTGGATCAGCAGCAGTCTGGGTTCTACGTCGGGGGCATATTGCTTGCCGTTAATGGTGAGGTTGATCTTCATCGTGGAGGACTCCTGGCCCATGTGCAACGCAGGCCGGATTTGAAGATATCAAACTTGGAACGGAAAACAAAAGGGGCAGTCGCGATTTACAGTTTGAACGGTACAGCGCATTGCGGCGTATCGCTTGGTAAACTAAGAAGACTTATGCCCGGGGGAGAGCACCAGCTTCGCGAAGACATCGTCGGCACCGGCCGGATGATGTACGAGCGCGGGTGGATCGCGGCCAATGACGGCAACCTCACGGTCCGCTTGGATAGTGAGCATATCCTCGCTACACCGGCCGGCGTGTGTAAGGGCCGCATGCGCCCCGATGATCTCATCGTCTGTGATACCGCGGGCAACAAGGTTTCAGGCAAGGGCCAGCGTACAACGGAAATCGCCATGCACGTGGCGGTTTATCAGGCCCGGCCCGATATCCATGCGGTGGTGCATGCGCATCCTCCTATCTCCACGGGCTTTGCCGTCGCCGGCCGCGCCCTCAACCTGGGCCTGATGCCGGAGTTGATCGTCGCTATGGGTTCTATACCGCTGGCCGAGTACGGGCTTCCGGGAACTCCAGCGCTGGTTGACGGCATGTTGCCTTATATTCCGAAATTCAATGCCATCCTGCTCGCGAACCACGGCGCCGTTTGCTACGGCGAAAGTATCTCGCAGGCTTACGCTCGCATGGAAACGTTGGAGCATTTGGCCCGCATCGCGCTGGTGGCGGAAATGTTGGGCGGCCCGAAGGTCCTGCCGCGTGTGGAGATCGAGAAGCTGTTTGAAGCACGTGAGCGTTATGGTGTGAAGGTTCCTAATCGCTTCGAACCGGGAAGTCCGATGGCGGCAGAAGATATGCCGGATGCCAATGAAAAGCTGGAAGTCACGCGCCAGCAGTTGTTGGCGCTGATTGACGAAGCGCTGCGGGTCCGCGGCGTAGTCTAGGCCGTTGCGTCATCTTGCCGCTAAACCTGTTCGCGCACCCGTTCTCCCGTACCCAACGAATCATCGATGCGGCGCGCTCTGCGGCGCGATTTATAGGTGAACATGAAGCTCGCCAGTAGCCCGCCAATCAGCAGTTTGGCGGATTCGGCTCCGATCCACACTTCGGTGAGCGCCCACACGCGCGCCTGGGTTCCCAGGGCTTGGCTGCCGGGCGGAAAATCGGCTTCCCGGCCGCGGTAAGCCAGCTCAGGATGAATGGCCAGCTGAAACAACACTAACGCCAGCATCAGTCCGCACAGAACCAGCGGAACAGGGCGCTTTTCCGCTGCCAGGTAAAGCACTCCGGCAAGCAGCAGTGCGTATGGGATCTGGATCAATTCCCAAGTGGAGAAGTAGTACCGGTACTGTTCCGCGGCGAAGTAGCGCAACAGGAGCCCCGCTTGTTCCTGGCCCGCTTTTTGGATAATCTCGACCGCCGCGGGAATCGCGGAACTGACGACGCCGTTTGCCAGCCGCAGGTTCTGCAAAGCGAGCAAATCCATAAACACGCAGCACCCGATCCAGGCGCCCAACAAGAAGGTGGCGATGCGGGTTGAGTGCATTGCCCTCTTAGTGTGCCATAGTCGGCGCGCGGCCCCTCAAAATGCGAGAAGGGGAACGTTGCCGTTCCCCTTCGCCGCGTCGTTCAGGGATGACTCTGGAATCGTGACTTCTTGGCCCCCTTCACATCGGGGACTTTCAGCATAGCACTTCTTGCCGGAACCCGGCTCCCCCACCGGAATGGCTGCGGCAGCCAAGAATACCACTCGATTGCGCCCTTGGCGCTTTGCTGCATAGAGCGCATCGTCCGCCACTCGAATAAGTGCTTCGTCGGTTGCGTCCTGGCCCGGCACCCACGCGGTAGCTCCAAAACTGCAGGTAATCAGCTTCGATTCGTCATTGAACCACATGGGTGCGTTTGCCAATGCCTCGCGCATGCGCTCCGCTTGCTTTTCCGTGACGCTCGCGTCGCAGCCCGGCAGTACGATCAGAAATTCCTCGCCACCGTAGCGGCCCATGGCATCGTAGGGCCGGATCGAGCCCGTCATACGCCGGACAAATTCGCGCAGTACGGCGTCGCCGGCGAAATGGCCGTAAGTATCATTTACCGATTTGAAGTGATCCAGATCCGCGAGCACCAGGCCCACCGGCCGGCTCTCGCGAACGCCCCGCTGCAATTCGCGATTCAAGATATCCAGGATGGAGGACCGGTTCCAGATGCAAGTAAGGAAGTCTTTGGTAGCTTGGTCGCGCAATTCTTCGCGCGCGGTGATCAACTCGTGTTGCAGCTCGATGATGCGCAAGCCAGGCCGTAGTCGTACTTGCAACTCGTGCTGATCGAAGGGTTTGGTCAGGTAATCGTCCGCGCCCGATTCCATTCCCTCAATCAGGTCTTCGCGCTGGCTTTTGGAACTCAGCAGCAGGATATAAGTATAAATATCCTTCTCTTTTGCGTTGGCCCGCACCTTACGGCAGACTTCCG
>CAZDGT010000458.1:0-4699 GCA_964504905.1 uncultured Bordetella sp.
GTTCCGCACTTACTCGCAGCGCGTCTGCGAGGGTTTCGCCCGCGATAAAACGGCTGGTGAGTTTTCGCGCGATGGGCGATGTTTCCATCCAGCGGCGCAAGCGCCGTTGCTGCGAAAGATACAGGAAGAAATTTCGCGTCATGCTTCCGGCAGCCGCACATCCGGCCGCGGAGTCAGGGGCTGCGGAGCGCGGGCCGCGCCATCCACGGGAAGAATCTGCGGCGCTTCGTGGCTGCCACCCGCGCCCAGCTCGCTCATGCGGCGCAGCGACGGCAGCACACGGGCATCCCAGGTGCCGGCCGACCGGTTGTAGGAATCGAGCGCGCGGGCCAGATGGCGTCCGGAATCGGCGTACACTTCCGCAAAGGCGCGGAGGCGGTCATAGAACTCGGCTCCAATGCGGCGCAGCTCTTCCGCGTTCTTGGCCAGTTTCTCCTGTCGCCAGCCGTAGGCAATGCCTTTGAGAACGCTGATGAGAGTGACCGGTGTGGCGATGAGAATCTTCTTCGTCAACGCGCGGTCCAGCAGGTCGGGATCGCGTTCCAGCGCCGCGGCCAGGAAGTGGTCGCCCGCCAGGAACAACACCACCATTTCGGGTGCGGGCTGAAACTGCGTCCAATATTCGCGCGTTCCCAACTGGATGACGTGGCGGCTCAACTGTTGCGCGTGGCGCGCCAGCGCCGCATCGCGTGCGGGCGCGTCGGTGGCCGCTTCCGCATCCAGGTACGCCGCTAGTGGGACCTTGGCGTCCACGGCGAGCGTGCGGCCACCCGGGAGACGCACCAGCATATCGGGACGTTGGCCAGTTCCCTGCTCTTGCTCATAAAAATCGCAATACGGGACCATGCCGGCCAGCTCGGCCACGCGGCGCAGCGTGAGCTCGCCCCAGCGCCCACGGGCATTGGGTACGCGCAATGCCTGCGAGAGAGCCACGGTTTCCTTGCTCAACGCGCCGAGTTGCTGTTCGATGCCGCCCATCATGTGCTGGCGCTGCGCTTCTATGTCCCGAATGTGGGTTTCGATGCGGGCGAGGGTATCGGCGATAGGGCGGTTCGAATCGGCGGCTTCGTGGGCGGCCTGCTTAGCGGCCCGCGCCCGGTACCAAATTGCCGCCAGCGCAGCGCCCAACGCCAGCGCTACAACAATTCCGGCCACAAATGTTCCCGCAGTCATCGCCATCTCTCAACAGTGTGGCACAGCGGCCAGCACCCGACCCCGGTCGTCTACAGAGGGCGACTGGGAGGCGCTTCTTTAGCGTCGGATATCAACACGGGCGCCGTGGTTTCAAACGAGATCAAGGCATTGCACAGATTAAGGATGCTCTCGGATGCGCTCTGCGAGCTTGGTTGCACTTTGGCGTCCTTGGTCCACGTCTTCCAGCTGGTCTTCCACGTGGGATAACGTATTTCCATGAGGGCCTCATCGGCAGGCCGCCCCCGGCACTTGAGCGAGAACTTCTGAGACTAATTGAACTCACTCTTGATGCCAAACGGGACATACTTGAGTTGCCTCAGGCCATTCGGGTTCATCAACAGGTAGTAGCTTCCGCAGTTCTTTTCTCTTGGGCACCCATGAACAATCAGTAGGCGACTGTCGGGGCGATATTCGACGCCGTCGGGCAAGTCACGATAAGTAAATATGTACGATGAGCCATACGAGCCTGCTACGAAATGCCTTCCAGTGGCGCGGTCAACGATGTGAACCGTACGGCATTCGCTACCACAGGTATCCTCCGTGAGCCTATACCTGCCAGCAAAATTAACTGGCCCTGAATCCTCGAACCATAAGCAACATCTCAGTTGTCGATCGGACGGCGCGGGTGGCCGGGGATCCACGGTTTTGCCTTTGTAGACATCGATTTTGTAATCCTCAAATCTAGGCAGAGACTGCGCGTTAATCGGGGAAATGAGCACAAACCAGAGAACCAAGCGCACATTCCGGAGTCTACCAATCAGAAGAGTGCCCTGGGGGAACACACATTTAGCGCACTACCCGGCGGTTGACGCAGTCCTGGGAAAGGCGCATGATTGAGGCAGGAGCACTTCCGTATGTCCAACGCTCGCGCGCTTTTTAGTATGGTTGTTTGCGCTGTTGTTCTGGCGGCGGGCGCTAGGGCGCAGTCGGTGATTTCCGCCCGTTCTGGAGTGATCCATTACGTCGAGGGCGATGTCACCATCGACGGCAACGCCATCCATCAAAAGTTTGCCGAATTTCCGGACGTTAAGCCCGGTCAAGTGGTGGCCACTGAACAAGGGCGCGTCGAAATCCTGCTTACTCCCGGCGTGTTCCTGCGCTTGGCCGAGAATAGCTCGGTGCGCATGCTTTCGAATGTGCTGGCGGATACGCGCCTGCAGGTGGTATCCGGCTCGGCCCTGGTCGAAGTGGGCGAATTGCTGGAGGGCAATGCCATCTCCTTCGACGCAGCGGATGCGCACATATCGCTAGGCAAGAAAGGGCTGTATCGCATCGATGCGGATCCCGCCAGTTTGCGTGTTTTCGATGGCCAGGCGCGGGTGGCTAGCGGCACTGAAAATCTGACGGCAAAGAAGGGCCATCGCATCGATCTCGCCGGAACCACGCTCGCCGATACTAAGTTTGAAGTCAAAGATACTGACCCGTTTTACCGCTGGAGCTCGCGTCGCGCCGAATATGTGGCCGCCGCAAATGTGATCTCCGCGCGCGTCACCTCTAACTCGGATTTGCGTTCCGGCTTCGGCAGCAGCCGCGGCGCGTGGTCCTGGAATCCCTATTTCGGCATGTATACATTCCTGCCGGGCAATGGAGTTTACTGGAGCCCGTTTGGTTCGCCCTTCTATAGCCCTGCCGTGATTGGAGTGTTGTACATGCCCCAGCGCAGAGCCCCGATGATGAGTCCGGGATTCGGTTCTCCCATGGGCATGGGCGGCCTAGGCGTGTCTCGCGGCATGGGAGGCGGCGGGGGAGTTGGTGGCAGGATGATGGGCGGTGGAGGCGGAATGCATGGCGGGGGCGGGATGGCTGGGGGAACGATGCCTCCCGGTGGTGGTGGCGGGATGCGTGGCGGCGGCGCGAGCCGCGGACGCTAGGATTTCGATCTCTTCGCCGCGATGAAAACGGCGCTTCTCCTCTTATTAGCAGCGTTCGTGTCGCTGGCGCATGGCCAGTCAACACAACAGGAAACCGGCACCGTCGAAGGCAGAGTTCTGAGTATTTCCGGGGAACCGCTTTCCAAGGCGGCTCTGCACCTCCGGGCGTCCAACGGCGGGACCAACTATACGGTCTCGACCAACGGGCAAGGAAACTTCCTTTTCGAGGGAATCAAACCCGGGCGCTACCTGCTATCCGCGGACCGCAGCGTGGTGCACGATGAAAATGGCGCTGTGGTTCCTAACGCCACGGTTTCGGTCTGGAGACCGGGCGCCGCGCAAGGGGAACTCAATGCTCAACTCCAAGTCCTAGCCAACGAAACACGCCGGTTTCAGTTTCAAAATCTTCCGCCAGGAGACTATTTGGTGGGAGCCTGGCAGGACCTAGAACCTGGTCTTGCGCAAGTTCCCGAATTTCGCTCGGCCTTCGAATCCTCGGCGGTGAAGGTGACGCTGGAAGAAAACGGGCACACCAACATCGACGTGAAGATTTTCAGTGCAAGCTCAGTCGCAGCGGCGATGGCGAAGTTGCCTTAGGGAGAGGCGGGGGACGGTGGGAGACCCACCGCCGGTCAGGTGGTCACTGAAGACCATTTATTCGAGACCGCAGGTTGTCGGAGGAATCACCTGCCCCCTATGCCTCATTGGATGCGCCGGGAGGCGAAAGGTTCCACGGCCGTTCAGAATGTGGGCTGCAGGAAGATCTCTTCCCGGACGCCTTGTGACAAGGCGGCTTCCTTAGTACAGATCCAATATTCGGGTTGCCAGTGCTCTTCGCGGTCATAAGGAGGCCGGTACACGAAGAAATCCGCCGTGCGACGGCTGATTCTTGGCTCTACGCGCGTTTCCTTGCCCAGGTAGCGGGCTTCCTGGAAGGCATCTTCGTAGGATTCAAAGGGACCATCGATATAATCGCGATTGTTGATAATGTGCCACATATAGTCGACCCGGGGCGATAACTACGCCTAGCTGTTAGATGAACGAGGGAGCAAACTGGTTGCAGCAAAAGGGTTAGACGTGTGCCGCCTTCGCTTTAGCCTTCATTTTAACTCTGCGGGGGGCCTGGGCGCTAGCGGCGGCGCGAAGGGCCTTGTCCTTGGCCAGATCGCGCTCTAGCTTGGGCGTCATGCGCTCCATGACGGTCCGGCAAGTGTCTGCACCGCACGCACATGCGGTCCGGTCGCCCACGTATTCGAAGTTGTAGTCCACCGTCAGTTCTTCGCCCGGCTTAATGGCGCGCAGGCTCATATAGATGACGTGGCCCTTCATGATGCGCGACACAACGTTCGGTTCGCAGCAATGGTTGATGATCTCGGCGCCGCTGCCTCCGAAAGCGCCGTCCAGGGTCCAGTATTTGTCGACTGTGAATAGATAGGTATACTCACCCTCGCCGCGCTTCTTGGTCTCGCGGCGGTTCAGGCGTTCGCCGGTGTATTCGATCACCTTGCGGTTGGCGGGAATGGGTTCCTCGGCGTAGACGCCGTAGCGGTGAATCTTCGACTTGCGAATCGCTAGCTTGTAGCCGGTATATCTAGGATCAATGCGGGGACGGCGAACGGGAGTATCCATGTTTG
>CAZDGT010000459.1:0-11029 GCA_964504905.1 uncultured Bordetella sp.
TCGACAACGCTTTGCCCGGAGCCTTGGCCGCGGCACAGTTCGAAGTGACGCGAGTCGACAACATTACCAGCACCAACTTTGCCGACTACCAACTGCTGGTTCTGAACAACTGGGATTTGGAGGGAATTCCCGCGCCGCGCAAAGCCGATCTGGAGAAATACGTTAAGCAAGGTGGTGGGCTGCTGGTGATTGGCGGCGAGCGCAATGTTTATGACCTGAAGAAGAAAACCGAGGACGCGCTGGATCGCGCGCTGCCCGCGAAGTTGCTGCCGCCGCAATCGGCCGAGGGCACGGTTGTCGTCCTGATCATGGACAAGAGCTCGTCGATGGAAGGGCAGAAGATGGAACTGTCGCGAGCCGCGGCGACGGGCCTGGTGAGCAATCTGCGCCCCATCGACCAAATAGGCATCCTTATTTTTGATAATTCCTTCCGCTGGCTGGTACCCATTCGGAAAGCCGACGACGCGCGAGCGATCAATGCGCTGATCGCCGGTGTGAACGCGGACGGAGGAACTCAGATCGCGCCTGCTCTCACGGAAGGATATCAGAAGATCCTTCCAGTGGAAGCCACCTATCGGCACATCCTGCTGCTGACGGACGGTATTTCCGAGGAAGGCAACAGCTATGCGCTCGCGCGCGAGGCCAAGCAGCATCAGGTAACTATTTCTACCATCGGATTGGGCGCGGATGTGCACCGCGAATATCTGGAGATGGTGGCCAACCTGGCGGAAGGCAGGTTCTATTTTCTGAAGGAGCCGAGCGGGCTGGAGCAGATCGTGCTGCGCGACGTGATGGAACACACCGGCACCACCGCCGTGGAGAAGGCGCTGACCGCTCAAGTAGCAATGCCGACCGAGATACTGGAGGGGCTGAGCATAGAATCGGCGCCGCCGCTGCGGGGCTATGTTCGCTTTGAGGCGAAGCCGTCAGCGGAGACGATTCTGCGCTTCGACAAGCGCGAGCCGCTGCTGGTGCGCTGGCAGTATGGCTTGGGACGTTCCGCCGTATTTACTTCGGATGCCAAGGCACGTTGGGCGTCAGGCTGGATCTATTGGAAGGGCTTCGACAAGTTCTGGACCAATCTGGGCCGTGACCTTTTGCCGCACACCCAGGCAGGTGAGGCATCGGTGGAATACGACAGCGCCAACGGCGACCTGGTGGCGAATTACCGGCTGGGAGCTGGCGTGGACGAGCCCAAGGAGGTGCCCGCGATTTACGTGCTCGGCACCGACGGATTCAAGAAAGAGATGGACGTCAGGAAAGTGGGCGCGGGCGTTTACCGTGGCCGGCTGGCGATTGGATCGCGGCAAGGCTTGTTCCGCGTGCGGCCCCTCGCAGACACACCGGCGTTTCCCGAAGTAGGCTTATACCGGCCCGAGGTCGAACTGTCTGAGTACGGTTCCAATCAAACACTTCTGAAGCAAGTTGCGGAATTTACGGGTGGCCGCTTCGAGCCGGCTCCCAATTCGGTGTTCGACGCGGGCGGGCGCACGCTGGCATCGACGCTGCAACTTTGGCCGGGACTGTTAGCGCTGGCAGTTCTGGCAAATCTGGTCGAGTTGGTATTGCGCAAGTGGAAGGGCCTATTCGGCCGCAGTTAGCGATTTCCAGTGCCGGTATACCAGCGATAGCGGCAATCCCATCACATTAAAGTAGCAACCCTCGACGCTCTCGACAAATTTGGATGCAAGCCCTTGAATGGCGTACGCTCCGGCTTTGTCAAACGGCTCGCCGCTGGCAACGTACTCTAAGATTTCAGAATCGCAGAGCGGTGCGAAGCGTACCTGTGTGGCCGAATGATCAACAATCACGCTGGGTTCGTGGAGCAGGCAGATCCCGGTGATGACCGTATGTCCGCGTCCGGAGAGCAGTTGCAGCATCTTGCGGGCTTCTTCTGCATCCACCGGCTTCTCCAGAACGCGGTCATCCAGAACGACAATGGTGTCCGCTCCTAAAACGATTTCGTCTGCCTGCTCACGGGCCGCTTCGGCCTTAGCCTGCGCCAAACGGCGCACGTAGTCGACTGGGCTCTCGCCTGCCCGGCGTACTTCTTCCACGGGTCGCGCCCGTACCGAAAAATGGAACCCTGCGACCGAAAGCAACTCGCGGCGGCGAGGAGACTGCGACGCTAAAACGAGCGGACGCTTCACTTGCTATCCGGCGTCATGTAGAAATCGAGAATGCTGGAGAGCCGCGTCTTACCCAGTAGTTGGCGATAGACGCTTTCGGCGAGGGGGCTCTGGCGAGGCTTCTTGAGTACCGGCGTCTCCCATTCGAGCACCTTCAATCCGGCAGACTGCGCGACCGCCTCTAGCGCCGGAGGGGTAAAAAACCACAGATGATGCAGCGCCGCGTAGTGACGCCACGCGTGACTCTTTAAGTGGAGTCGGCTTTGCAAGTTCTTGATCCAGGAACTGATCCCGGCTAAATTCGGAACACTGACAAAGATCAATCCGCCATTGGTGAGCAGCGCCCGCGCCAGGCGCAAATCCTCCACTGGATTTTGAGTGTGCTCCAGGACGTGATTGAATCGGATGACATCAAATCGGCGCGATCCGAAGTCGACCGTTTTTAACGTCCCTTCTTCAAGGGTACATGGCAGCGAGCGCGCCACGGGCGACAGACCGATATCGGTTCCCGCCACTTCCCAGCCGCGATCCATCGCGAATTGCAGGAACTCTCCCTTCCCGCATCCGACATCCAGCAGAGTGCCGCGATCGCGACCCAGCAATCGCGAAAAGGCGGCGAGCTGGTGCGAGAACTGGTGCATCTGCGGCTCGGAGATTGGCTCCGGTTTCGACTCGAAGTACGCGTCTCCGTAGACCTTTTCGCCCAACTGACTAAAGGTGGGCCGAGGATTCAAGAACTGGATCTGGCACTTCTGGCAGCGGCACAACTGGAAGCCCTGGTAATCCACCGCGAACGGAATTGGCTCTGCCCCGCAGCGCGGGCAAGGGACGTTTTCCCAATCTGTGAATGCGGCCGCGATGGCGGAGCGCTCTCCGCCGAAGAGCGTCGGCGGCTGCACACCGTGCATGGGAGCGTCAGAGGGCACTAGGATCAGAGTAGCGTAAGTGCGATATTGCCAGCATGCTAAAATCGAGTTTCCCCCAAGACAAATGGAGAGCATGGAACGCGCTGGCCGTCTCATCGGAAAAATGAAAGTCTCCCCCGGCCTAACCGATCCGGAGACGCGTGCGCGCATGGCGTGGCCGGTAGCTGCGGGCAAAAAGATCGCCGTAAAGACGCGTCCTACGAATCTGGTGCGAGGAACGCTTGTAGTCGAAGTAGAAGATATCGTGTGGCAGAGGCAACTCAATGCTCTCCGGCACTTTCTGCTGCGGAATTTGCAAAAAGAGCTAGGAGAGGCGCTGGTGACGGAAATCGATTTCCGCCCTATGCCCAAGCGGCTGGCGCCACAACGGGCGGAAACGGCGCGGCCGGCCGGTAGCGCCATCGAAGGGATTCAGGACCCGGTGATGGGTATGCTCTACTGGCAATCGAAGAAAAAGGAAACGGCGTGAAAATTACGGAGCAGGAGGTCCGCCGGGTAGCGGATCTGGCGAATCTGGCACTGCGCGAGGACGAAGTGGGCCGCATGGCACAGGACCTGGACGGCATCCTGAGCCACATCGACAAGCTCAACGAGTTGGACACTACTAGCGTGGAGCCGATGGCACAAGTGCTCTTCGATGCCGAGGAAACGGCGACTCTGCGCGAGGATCGCGAACGTCCAACGCTCACCAATGCAGAAGCCGTTGCCAACGCCCCCATCACCAGTGGCGGCTACTACAAGGTGCCGAGGGTAATCGAGAGATGAGCAAAGACCGATGAGTGCCAGTCCGCTCCACGGCCTCAGCATCGATTCCATCCGCGCCGGCCTCCTCAAGAGGAAGTTCAGCGCTGAGGAATTGGCTCGCCAGTCTTTGACCTTCGCCGAAGCCGAGAATCCCAAGACCAATGCGTACCTGACGTTTTCGCAGGAGCGAGCGCTCAACGCGGCGCGAGCTGTCGACGCGAAGATTGCTAAGGGCGAAGATCCCGGGCCATTGGGTGGCGTGCCGATCGCAGTCAAAGACGTGATCGTCACGCGCGGGCTCCGAACCACCTGTGGCTCCAAGCTGCTGGCGAACTATGTTCCTCCGTACGATGCAACGGCGGTGATCCGGCTGGAGCAGGCCGGCGGCGTGATCCTGGGCAAGACCAACTGCGATGAGTTCGCCATGGGGTCGTCGAACGAGAACTCGGCGTTCGGCCCGGTGCGGAATCCGGTAGCGTTGGATCGCGTCCCCGGCGGATCGAGCGGTGGATCGGCGGCGGTGGTGGCACAGGAAACGGCGGTGGCTTCGTTAGGTTCGGACACCGGCGGTTCCATTCGGCAGCCTGCGTCTTTTTGCGGAATCAGCGGCGTGACACCGACCTACGGGCGCGTCTCGCGCTACGGCCTGACAGCTTTCGCCAGTTCGCTCGACCACATCGGACCGTTTGGGAAAACTACGCGCGATACGGCTCGCCTGCTCCAGGTAATCGCAGGGCGTGACGAGATGGACGCGACCTCGGCATTCGCCTCCGTACCCGACTATGCAGCTGCGCTCGATGGCAATATCAAAGGATTGAAGATCGGCCTCCCGCGCGAGTACTTCGAGGGCCTGGAAAGTGAAACCGGCGATCGCGTCATCGCCGCCGTGGATGTGCTCAAAAAGCTCGGCTGCGAAGTGCGCGATATTCGGCTTCCCCACACGCCCTATGCGGTGGCGGCCTACTACATCATCGCCACAGCGGAGGCTAGCGCGAATCTGGCGCGCTTCGATGGTGTGCGCTACACCACGCGTCCGGCAGGCGTGAACACGCTTTCCGATATGTACCGCGCCACTCGCGAAGAGGGCTTCGGCGATGAGTGCAAGCGCCGCATCATGCTGGGAACCTATGTTCTGAGCGCAGGTTACTACGATGCCTACTATCTGAAAGCTCAGAAGGTCCGCAAGCTGATCGCGCAGGATTTCGCACAAGCATTTGAACAGGTGGACACAATCGTCGCCCCAGTGTCTCCCTTCCCGGCGTTCAAACTCGGCGAAAAGGTGAAGGACCCGATTTCGATGTATCTGTCCGACATCTACACCATTACCGGTTCGCTAGCTGGGATTCCGTGCATGAGCGTCCCCTGCGGGCTCACAACGGACGGCTTGCCGGTTGGCCTGCAGATCTTAACGCGGCATTTCAACGAAACCACGATGTTCCGCATTGCCGACGCCTATGAAAAAGCGTCACACTGACACTAGGAGATCAAGACATGGCATTCACACTACCCGCACTTCCCTACGCCTTCGATGCGCTGGAGCCGCACATTGATGCGAAGACGATGGAGATCCATCATGACAAGCATCATCAGGCGTACATCACGAATGTGAACAAGGCGCTGGAATCCGCGCCGGAACTGGCTTCGAAGAGCGTGGAGGAGTTGCTCGCGAATAATTGTGCCATCGTGCCGGAAGCGATCAAGACTGCGGTGCGCAATAACGGCGGCGGTCATTACAATCACTCGATGTTCTGGAATCTTCTCAGCCCCAGCGGCGGCGGCGTCCCGGTCGGCAACTTGGCGCAGGCGATCACCGGCGCGTTCGGCAGTTTCGATGCCATGAAGGAGAAGTTTAATGCCGCGGCGACGACGCGCTTTGGTTCCGGATGGGCCTGGCTGGTGAAGAGCGGATCGGCAATTGAGATTATTTCTACCGCGAACCAGGATTGCCCCTTAATGGAAGGCAAGTTCCCGGTGCTTGGCTTGGACGTGTGGGAACACGCGTATTACTTGAAGTACCAGAACCGCCGTCCGGAATACATCGGCGCCTGGTGGAACGTCACGAACTGGGCGGAAGCCGAAAAGCGCTTTAACTCGGGCAAGTAGTCGCGGCCAAAACCAGGGACAACAACTTGTCCCGGCTGAACACGAAGCCGGGACAGGTCTTGCTGGCGCGTATCTCGCGGTGCATGACGATGTGGTCTGCGTCCACGGGGATAGACCAGCGTTTAGCGATATCAGCTACTAACTGGGCTGATGTGGCGTACTGCAAATCCGGCCACAGGTCCTGGGCACTGCCTTCATGTTCGATCCCAATGGTGTAGAAATTGGGATTGATGCGCGGCCGGAGGAGTCTCCAGGTTGGATCCACCCCGCTTCCGGCGTGATACGCGGTGTCGTCTTCATTCACATACTGATGCACTTCTCCGCTACGGCCGACGCAGTAATGGGCGGATACTTTCGCTGCATCGTTGTTGAACCATGCGTCGGCTGATGCCAGCGTTCCCTCTGAGATGTGAATCACGATGGCAGCCGGACGCAACCCTCCGGGCCGTCCAGGCATGAAGTTCTTCGGTGAACAGGTCTTTCGGATCACATTCATGGCGTTTACCCGGTGGCTCCCAGGTCACCCTGCTCGCCCCTGGGCGGGCCGGATTGCGACTCATCGCGCTTCGCCCGATTCTTGGATTCCTGCACCGCCGCCGCTGAGCGGAGCTTGAGCAGATCCTTCAAGAGATGGAACCAGAAAGGCGCTCCCAGGGTCAACAAAAGCGCGCTGACAACGACTCCGCCCCAATTCACTTGCTGCCACCGGATCAGCCACTCCGCCCGGCTCGCGGGCACGACAACAGCTTCGGCGGCGCTTCCCAGGAAGCGTTGCAGTAGATCGAAGGTGTCGAGCGGAATCGCCAGTGCCAGCACGATCCCGAAAATCGCCACGAGTCTTCTACTCTGCGACGCAAATTTCGCGGATGCCTGATCCATGGTCGAATTGAAAACGCCGAACACTTCACTGGCGAGGCCGGCTATCGGCGTCCGCGCCATGGCAGTTCCGCGAACCGTTGCTACGGCCAGGTCCGGACGCTCCGTAGTGAATTCAAGCGTCGTGCGCCGCAGGTTGTTCAACAGATCACCAGGGTCGATACCGGGCGCGAGCTTCGCAATGTTGTCTTTCAGCTCCGCGTTTACCGGGGCCTGGGCCAACGCCAACAAATTCTCAACAAAGTCTTCGCGAGAGATGGCATCTTTGTGCCGCACCATCTCACGGGCTAAACTCTCCGCACCTTCGAATTCCCAACCCAATTGCAGGAACAGATCCAGAATTCCTTCGCGCAGGTACCGGGACCGCAATTTTAGAAGATTACCGGCAATCTGTGTCAACACCGTGACCACCAGGCTCAAAAGCAACATCACTGTGGTAAAACCAATCAAGGCGTCTAGCGACCTGAGCATGCTTCAGGCTTAAGGGGTGAAGATGGCGGGCTCACGCAAGCTAGACGACTAGTATCGGAGAGGAAACGAGTTGTTCGGGGAATAGAAGTGTTACCTGCGGCGATTTATTCGCGGGAACAAATCTGTTCTAGTCCCGTCTTATAGTCCATATGTCGAACCTGCTGGCGGATCTGCGCTATGCCGTTCGTATGCTGCGGAAGAATGCCGGCTTCGCTGCTGTCGCCGTGGCTGCGCTGGCGCTGGGGATCGGTGCGAATACCGCGATTTTTACCGTGGTGAACGCGGTTCTCCTGGATCCGCTACCTTACCCGCAGCCCGAGCGCATCATGAAACTGGGGCGGAAGTTTTCCAGGGGTATGGGCTACTCCAACTCCATCCCCAAATATATGGCTTGGCGGCGGAACCAGGCCTTCGAAGCCATGGCGCTGTATGATTTTGGCTCCCTGGGAATGAATCTGGGGACGAATAATCCGCCGGATCAAATCAAGGGCGCGCACGTTTCCGCGGACTATTTCAAGGTCTTCGGCGTGTCGCCGATCGCGGGCCGCAGCTTCACCGATACTGAGGATCTGCCCAAGGGGCCGCAGGCCGCGGTGATCAGTTACGGCCTGTGGCAATCGCGCTTCGGGGGAGACCACGGTATCATCGGACGCACCGTTTTGCTCAACGGAGCTCCATTCCCCGTGGTGGGAGTGCTTCCAGCCGGATTCCACCCCGATCCCGAAGCGGACGTATTCATCCCCATGCAGGCCGATCCCAACAGCACAAATCAAGGACATTACCTGAACGTGGCTGGCCGCCTAAAACCGGGCATTACGCGGACAGTGGCGCAGGCCCAAATAACCGCCGCAGGCGAGCAGTTTCGCAGGGACAACCCGAAGTGGATGGATTCGGCCGAAGGAGTCGCGGTGGTCCCAATGCGGGATGCCTTGGTAGGAGACGTGCGTCCGGCGCTACTGGTGTTGAGCGGAGCCGTGGCGCTTGTGCTGCTGATCGCCTGTGCCAATGTCGCTAGCCTGCTTCTCGCTCGCGCCTCGGGTAGGCAGCGCGAACTGGCGATCCGCGGGGCTGTGGGTGCGACGCGCGGACGCATGATCCGTCAGATGCTAACCGAGAGCGTACTGCTGGCGGGACTCGGCGGAATTTTCGGATTCGCCCTCGGGGCATGGGGAGTGCGCGAATTGCTGGCGCTGGTGCCCGGAAATCTTCCACGGTTGACGGATGCGGCAGGCAATCACGGAGCGGTCCCGCTGCTCGATTGGCGAGTTGCAATATTCACGTTGGGCACCGCACTCCTGACGGGCCTGCTGTTCGGAATCATTCCGGCGCTGCAATCATCCCGGACGAACCTATCCGCGAACTTGAAAGAATCTGGCGGGCGCTCCGGCACCGGACTCAAACACAATCGCGTGCGGTCTGTGCTGGTAGTGGCCGAGGTAGCGCTGGCGCTGGTGTTGCTGGTGGGCGCGGTGCTTTTGATCCGCACCTTTGCGGGACTGCAAAATGTGAACTCTGGCCTGGAGCCTCGCAATGTACTCACGCTCCAAACTTCCCTCGCAGGCGGCAATTATTTGACCACCGCGAAGGTGGATAACCTGGTCACGCAGGCCGTGCGCCGCATTGAGGCCCTGCCGGGAGTGGAAGGGGCGGCAACCGCGATTGTGCTTCCGGTGGAAGGCGGTGTGGACCTGCCGTTCAATATTGCCGGGAAGCCTCCCGCAAAGGGTGATTACAACGGCGACGAGCAGTGGCGCAGCGTTTCGCCGCACTACTTTAAGGTGTTTAAGATTCAACTCTTGCGCGGGCGCGAGTTCACCGAAAACGACGCCGGTAATGGAAGCAAGGTGGTGATCATCAATGACGCCATGGCCAAGCGCTATTGGAAGGGCGAAGATCCTGTCGGCCAGGTGATCACCATCGGCAAAGGACTGGGGCCGCAATTCGAGGATCCTCCACGTCAGATCATCGGCATCGTAGCCACGGTGCGCGAAAACGGACTGAAGAATGGCGACGTAGGCGTGATGTACGTCCCCGAAAGTCAGGTCCCTGAGGGTTTAACCACTCTAGCCAACAGCGTGATCCCGCTCTCCTGGGCGATTCGCACCGGAACCAGCCCGCTTACGATGCGCATCCCCGTCGAACGTGAATTGCGAGCCGTTGACGGCCAACTACCGATCTCGAAAGAACGCGCCATGGAGCAAGTGGTCGCCGATACCGTCGCGCGGCAGAATTTCAACATGCTGCTACTGAGTATCTTCGCCGGCGTGGCGCTAGTGCTGGCGGCCATTGGAATTTATGGCTTGGTGTCGTATTCAGTACAGCAGCGGACTCAGGAGCTGGGCATCCGCATGGCACTGGGCGCGGACCGCGGCAGTATGCTGCGCCTGGTTCTGACACAAGGCATGAAACTCATGATTATCGGCGTGGTGTTGGGACTGGCCCTGGCTTACGCGATGACCAGGTTGCTGGCAAGCCTGCTCTACGGAGTAAAGGCCACAGATCCTGCTACGTTTGGCGCGGTGGCAGGCGTGTTGGCCTTGGTCGCCCTGCTGGCCGCGTTCATCCCCGCGCGGCGCGCGACCGCTATCGATCCAGCCATCGCGCTGCGTTACGAGTGAAGTTTAGTACTTCGGAACAGACGGATCGATCTTGTCGCTCCAGGCCGTGATGCCGCCCAGCATGTTCTTGACGTTCTTGAAACCCGACTGGCGCAGGAAGTCGCAGGCCTTGGCGCTGCGTCCACCCATCTTGCAATGCACAATCACTTCTGTGTTCGGGTCGAGTTCGCCCACGCGCTTGGGCACATCGCCCAGCGGAATCAGCTTCGCCCCAGGGATACTGGCGATCTGATATTCATTGGGCTCGCGCACGTCGATGAACTGGAACTTGTCGCCGCGATCGAGGCGGGCCTTCAGCGCCACGGCGTCGATCTCGGTATCCGACATAAACCCGGCCTGTTGTTCCGTCACGGGTGCGACCTCCGAGGGGTTGGGGACCCCGCAAAATTGATGATAGTCGATCAACTCATGGATCGACGGATGATCGCCGCACACCGGGCATTCCGGATTGCGCCGTAGCTTTAGCTCGCGGAACCGCATCGCCAGGGCGTCGTAGAGCATCAGACGGCCCACCAGCGTTTCGCCGACGCCTAAGATCAGCTTCACGGCTTCCGTGGCCTGGATCACGCCGATAATGCCGGGCAGAATGCCCAGAACTCCACCTTCGGCGCAGCTTGGAACGAGCCCCGGAGGCGGCGGCTCGGGATACAAGCAGCGGTAGCAGGGCCCACCGGGGTAGGCGAAGATCGTCGCCTGTCCTTCAAACCGGAAGATTGACCCGTATACGTTT
Organism: uncultured Bordetella sp.; assembly: GCA_964504905.1. GTDB lineage: Bacteria > Acidobacteriota > Terriglobia > Bryobacterales > Bryobacteraceae > Palsa-187. The sequence goes on from CAZDGT010000459.1 coordinate 10,598, forward strand.
GGTTTCTTCAGCAGGACGCAGGCGTCGTTGATCAGGTATCGGGTAGGGAAGTTATCCGTGCCGTCAACCACCATGTCGTAGTCTTTGATGATGTCGAGCGCGTTCTCACTGGTGATGGCGGTGTCGAATTTATCCACCGTCATGTAGGGATTGATATCGAGCATGGAGTCGGCGGCGGAATCCAGTTTCTTCCTGCCTACGTCTTTAGTGCCGTGAATCACCTGCCGCTGCAGGTTGGTGAAATCGACCACGTCGAAATCGACCACGCCGATGCGGCCTACTCCGGAAGCTGCCAGGTACAAGCCCAGTGGCGCGCCCAATCCGCCCGCGCCCACCATGAGCACCTTGGCGTTCTTGAGCTTGATCTGCCCTTCCATGCCCACTTCGGGCAGGATCAGGTGGCGCGAGTAGCGTAAAATCTCGTCTTTGTTA
>CAZDGT010000460.1:0-19353 GCA_964504905.1 uncultured Bordetella sp.
TTCCGCTTCTAGTCGCTGGTGGTGGGGCAGGCAAGATGAAGGGCGGACGGCATATCCGCTATGCGCAGCCGGAGCCTATGGCCAACTTGCACCTGACGTTGCTGGATAAAGCCGGTGTTAAGCTGGATGCCTTCGGCGATAGCCAGGGCAAGGTGAAAGAGTTGCTCGAACCAATCGACATGTAATGCGGCGGTAACGAAAACAGGAGACCACAACGATGTGTCTGAAACGTCTAGGCGCATGGGGAATCGTTTCGACGTTCTCTGTTGCCGGCCTCATTGCCGCCTCCGGTCCCGACGCCAAGCTGGCGGATGCGGCCAAGGCAGCCGACAAGGCGGCTATACGCGCGCTGATCGCAAAGCACGCGGACGTGAACGTTCCGCAGGTCGACGGCGCCACGGCGCTGCACTGGGCGGTGTATCGCGACGATGTCGAGACTGTGGAACTGCTGCTCCGCGCCGGTGCAAACGTCAAAACAGCCAACCGCTACGGTGTAACTCCGCTCACGCTGGCTTGCACCAATGGCAACGCCGCGATCGCCAAGCTCCTACTAAAGGCTGGGGCCGATCCTAATACAGTGCTCGCAAGCGGCGAAACGGCTCTCATGACGGCGGCCCGCACGGGTAACGCCGAGACTGTGAATGCACTCCTATCGGCCGGAGCGGATATCAAAGCGCAGGAAAACCAAAAAGGACAGACAGCTCTCATGTGGGCCGCGGCTGAAGGCCATGTCGAAGCGGTGGAAGCGCTGATCAAAGCTGGAGCCGATATACATGCCCGCCTCAGTTCCGGATTTACACCTCTTCTGCTGGCTGTGCGCGAAGGGCGCATGGGCGTGGTTAAGGCGCTCTTGAAGGCTGGCGCCGATGTGAACGAGACAATACAGCCCTTGGACGTGCCTAAGAAGACTGGCTACGTCTACGCGCGAGAGAGGGTGCCTCGGGCTGGCATCAGCGCCTTGCACCTCGCGGCCGCCAACGCCCACTACGAACTCGGAGCAATGCTGCTCGACGCGGGCGCCGATCCCAACGCCATAGGCCCTGGTTATACCGCGCTGCACACCGTAACCTGGATTCGAAAGTCTGGCGGTGGCGACAACGATCCGTCTCCGCAAGGATCGGGAAATATGACGAGTCTAGAGTTCGTCAAGAAGCTGGTGGCGAAGGGCGCGGACGTGAACGCCCGTATGACGAAACGGGTGAACGTCGGATTGACTGGTCTCAACACGAATGGCGGAACCACCTTCTTCCTGGCCGCCAGAACCGCGGACGCCGATCTGATGCGTGCCTTGGCCGCATTGGGCGCCGATCCGCTGCTGACGAACGTGGATGGAAGCACTCCGCTGATGGCCGCGGCTGGACTCGGGACCCGTTCTCCGGGCGAAGACGCTGGAACGGAAAGCGAAGTCATCGAAGCCATGCAAGTGGCCCTGGATCTCGGCGCAGACATCAACGCGGTGGACAAGAACGGCGAGACCGCTATGCATGGCGCCGCCTACAAGAATCTTCCCGGCGCGGTACAATTCCTGGTCGACAAAGGCGCAAAAATCGACGTGTGGAATCAGAAGAATAAACGTGGTTGGACTCCGCTCTTGATCGCCGAAGGCTACAGAAATGGAAACTTCAAGCCCTCGCCTGAGACGTCAGCCGCGATCCAGAAGGCAATGAAGGCAGCGGGTGTATCGACAGTCGTAGTACCTCCGCCTGGTAAAATCAGTCCTTCGGAGTAATTTGTTGAAAGATGCGCCCGTTAGAATAACGACGCATTAACAGTTCCCTGGTCAACGCCTTCGGCGATGACCAGACTGCATGACCGGCGCAACGCGTACGACTCGAGATCAAGTTCCCCTTGTGGCTGCGGATCACCCGCTATACTAATGCACAGATCACGCTAGGAGAATAAGAATGAAGGCACCATTTGCGATTGCCGCCGCTCTCTTGACGGCTTGCTTTGCGTTGACCGCGTTGGCTCAGGAACCAGAAGGGCTTCCCATTGCCGCGCAGCTCTATACAGCTCGAAATGCCGGCACGCTCGATCAGCAACTTGCCGTCCTCGAAACGGCCGGAATCAAGTATGTGGAAACGTTTCGCTTCTTCGGCATGCCTGAGGTGCCGGTCGAGGAAATGAAAGCATCGCTCGCCAAGCATCATTTAAAACTATCCGGCATGCATATTGCATTCAGTGAACTCGCGGACAACCTGCCGCATATAGTTGAATACAACAAAGCGTTGGGCAACACGCGCCTAATCGTTCCAGCGTTAAGCGCCGGAATGGTTCCGCAAGACAAGGCGAGCTGGCAGGCGATGGGCCGCGTGTTTCAGATCATCGCCACAACGCTAAAACCGCAAGGCATGAAAATCGGATTCCACAATCACACTGTGGAAATGCAAATGTTCGATGGCAAGACCGGCTTCGAGTGGTTCGCCGAATCCGCTCCCGATGTGATTCTGACGGTTGATCTCGCCTGGGCCGCGCAAGGCGGCCAAGACCCGGCGGCGCTACTCAAACGTCTGAAGGGCCACGTGTGGAATGTCCATGTAAAAGACACCGCTCCGATGGGTATGAACAAAGATCAGCGGGGATTAGCCAACCTTGGTGAAGGTATTCTGAAGTGGGATCAGATTCTCCCAGCGGCACGGGAGGCGGGCGTGCAGTGGTTCACCCTGGAACACGATGTCCCTAAGCCAGATGCTCTGACTGTTTTGAAATCCGCTAACGCGTATTTAACACCCCGCTTGCAGAAGGTATTGGGGCTTTAAAGAATGAAGCAGACGATTTCCTCGGTGTTGCCGCGCCGCACTGTCTCGCGTCGGGCGTGGTTGGCGGGTATCTCCGTAGCAGTCTTCGGGACCGTGATTGGTTCCGGGCTCTCCGCCCGCGCGCAGACCAAGGCGGGCCTTAGCGGCGAGGACTATGCTGCGATCCTTCAGCTCTATTTCCAGTACCCCATAACGCTCGATAGCGGGGATGCGGAGGGTTACGCCAATCTGTTCACCGCGGATGGATCGTTTCAGAACAATGTGGGCCGCGCGGCCTTGATTGCGTTCGTGAAGAACCGCCCGGCTACAACGGTTCGGCATGCGCCCCTGACGCCGATCATTACGGCGACACCGGACGGCGCCAAAGGCACCGTTATGAACATGTTCATCGATGTGGCGAAGATGCCCGCAGTGATCACCCGGGTGTCGCAGTACAATGACACGCTGGTTAAGACGCCCCAAGGCTGGAGATTCAAAACGCGCGTGAACGGTAGCGCCGAACTCCCGAGCGGATCAGCTAAATAATCTTCAGCAACCCATCGAGCGACTCGCGGGTGCTTTCCATTTTGTTTCCGTCCGGACGCCGGTAGTGAGTCTCGAGGGACATCGTACCGCTGTAGCCTTCCTTATGTAGCGCGGCAAACTGACCCTTGAAATCGATCATACCGCCGCCGACCGGCATCCAGGCCCGCTTCCCGGTCTGCGAATTCATGCCGGCATCCTTGATGTGCATGTGGGCGAACATTCCTTTGCAGGCTTCGTAACCATCTGGGAACGGTGTCTCGCCAAGAAACGCCGCGTTGCCCGGATCCCAAACGCCACGCAGATTCGGCGAATTGACGTGCTGCACCAGTTTCCCGAGCTCCTTGCCGGTTCCGATATTGCAGGAATACTCGTTCTCGAGCACCAGGATGATGTCGTTCTTGGCGGCGAGCTTCGCTGCTTTCGCCAGACGCTCGCTCACCCGCGGGAACGCTTTGTCCGGATCCTCAACCCGCCAGTAGCTAAAAATGCGGACCTTGTGGCTGTCAAAGTGATGCGCGATCTTGAAGGATTGCTCGAGCATCTTGTCCGAATCGGCTTCGCTGTAGATGCCTTTCGACGTAGCGCGCTCGCCCTCGTTTTTGCCGGGCATGCCGGGAAGGTCCCACTTGAAAATCGGCGAGCCAATGTCGCTGACCTGGATGTTGTACTGCGCCAGCAATTTCTTGGCGCGGTCCAGATCCTCCTGCGGCGAATTCATGACGTTCTTGCCCCAGAACTCGCGCAGTTCACAATAATGCAGGCCGTAGCTCGAAAGGAACTTGAGCGCCTCCTCCAGATCGGAAGTGATCTCGTCGGTAATGATGCCCAGCTTGAATCCAGCCGCGCGATCGTGAGTGGCATCCGCCGCCAGGCCTAACGCCGGAATGGCAGCCAGGGACGCCTTCACTAAATCTCTTCGAGTAACTTTGGCTCGCATGAATACCTCCTTAGTTTGGTGGAACACCGGCTATACTTCGTAGGGCTTGCGATAAACCGGACGCGTGACCATTTTGGTCGCCTCGGCGTCACCCGTGAACTTTGGCACCGGACCCGGCTCGATCTTCAATACACGTCCCACACGGTAGCTAATGTTCGCCAGATGGCAAAGATCGGCGCTGGGCACCGAGTTGACAATCGGATCATGAAGATCCTGCTCCCGGCGTGATCGCACGCACGCCAGAAAATTCTGCATATGGAGGCCCGTCGGATCGCCCGCCCCAGGGTCTGGGCGCTCTTCCATGACCAGTTCGCTCGAATCGCCCTTGTATGCTTGAAATCCCTGGTCGCTCATCGCGGCCCAACCTTCGCTGCCATAAAAAAGTACCCCGACACCGACGTTGAGCGGATTGCTCGCCGGTCCGACCTGCGTCGGTGAGGGAGTAGCATCCGCCCTGTTGATGGTGCTGGCCAGCGGTCCGGCGGTCACCACGCGCGCCTGGCGAACACCTTCACCGTTCGTCGTTCTGCCGCGCACTTCAACGACGAGTTGCTGCTCACCGTAGCTGAACCCGGCCGTAAGCATATTGGGTGTTTCCGTGTCGTCATCGATACCGAACTTGCCGCCGAATGCCGTCGCCGTCTTCGGCCATACAGGGTCACCGAGCGCCCAGCGCGCGATACCGGTTTCGTGCACGCCCTGGTTCCCGATGTCGCCGTTACCGGTATCCCAAAACCAGTGCCAGTAATAAGCGAAGCGCTTCTCGTTGAAGGGACGCATCGGCGCCGGACCCAGGAACAGATCCCAATTCAGACCGGGAGGTGTTGGGGTATCGGGCGTATGGCCGATCGAGGGGCGCAGCTTGTAACAGAGCGCTTTGGTCATGTAGAGCTTGCCGATCAAACCCTGGTGGAGAGCCGCGATCGCCTTGATCTTGAACGGCCAGCTCCGATGCTGCGATCCGACTTGCATGATGCGCTTGGTTTCGCGATGCACCTGGATCACCCGCATGCCTTCGTAGATGTTGTAGCAGGCGGGCTTTTCCCCGTAGACATCCTTACCTGCCTTCATCGCCCAGACTGCGGAAAGCACGTGCCAGTGGTTCGGAGTAGCAATCGAAACCGCCTCCACCTTCGGATCGGCGAACATCTGCTGCATATCTTCGAATTCCCTGGCTCGTTCCAGGCTTTTTCGCGAGAGTATTGCCTGGGCCCTTTCGCGCGCGGCCTGGTTGACGTCGCAGAGGGCGACGACCTGAGCCTGGCTCAGCCCAGTGTAGGTATTGAGGTGGCTGGTGCCGCGGCCTCCGAGTCCCACAATGCCGACGTTGACCTTGTCATTTGCACCCCACACGCGAACCGCGGACGCAGCGGTCAGGGCTCCTAGGAAAAACCTGCGAGTTTTTGGATCAGACACCGTGAGACTCCTTTTTCGCGCTCATTGTATCAGGTAAGCGGGCTGGGCATTGCAGCGAATGCCCCTGGAGCCTAGGGAGGCTCTGAGTTCGAGAGAACGAGCCGGACGTTCTGGTCCGGGAGATTCTGTTGCTTAAGCCAAGGTGCTGATGCACCCACTCTAAAGCTTGCTCATGATACGGTCGTGGATCCAGTGTTCGTCCCACCATTCGCGCGGGTTGATCTGCACGCCGTCGATCTGCATGCTGAAGTGCACGTGCACGCCGCCCGCAAGCCCAGTCGCTCCGGAGATCCCCATCTTCTGTCCCTTTTTGACCATCTCGCCTTCTTTGACGTCGATCTCGCGCAAATGGCCGTAGATCGATTGCAGGCCATAGCCGTGGTCCAGTACGATGCAGTTGCCGTAGATGCCTAGATTCTTGGCCCACACCACGCGGCCGTCATTGGCGGCCTCGACAGGTGAGTTCTGGACGTCGGAAAGATCGAAGCCGAGGTGCACCTGCTGATCTACCTTCTTGCCGTGGTGGATGTAATTGCGCAGATCGGCAAAAACCGATTCCTCTTTGCCCCAATGAATGAACGGGCCGTTCCAAAGTATCTTCTGTTCGGTTTTAAATCGGAGATCGGCGAGCTGCTGGTTGTTCTGGCGGCGCATTGTCCCGTTGATATAAAGGAAACGCGAGAGAACGTCCTTGCCCGGAAGAACCTGGCTGGTAGGATCGACCGAGTTCACCAGCTTTTCGATGAGCGTATCCGACAGTTCGAAATCCCGCGCGCGGAATTGTTTCGGAAACAATTTGAACCAGAATTGCGCCGTGGCTTCGGTGCCCGCGAGGTTGCGCGCATAAATCAGCGGCTTGACGTTGGGTGGCAAGTCCCAAGGATAGGCGAACATGGCGAAGCGCTGGTTCACGCCCTTTCCGGGAAGAGGGAAGCTGCGGAAGGTGTATGTTCCGACTTTGACGCCAGCATCGTTCCACGATCCGCCCGGGGTCATGGTCACCAGTTCCATGCCGCCCTGGTTGGTGTAGTGCTGGAACTCGTCGGCAATGACGCGCGGCGCTTCAAGAACTACATCCACGTCCGTCGCGTTGACCGTGGTTCTCGCCCGCAGATCATTAGAAACGGCTTCGATCACCAGCCGCGCCTTGCCGTCTTTGAGATTCGGCGCCCGGCTTTTGCCCGCTTCGAAGGTGACGCTGCGCGGCGGCTCGCGCCGGCTCCAGAGGATCCAGCTTGAAGGGTGGCTTTCTGTGTAAACGGGATAGCGTGCGCCGTTCTGTTCGAGATATGCGTCCACTCGCCGAACGCCGTGCGCGTTGGTCAAACGGACGGTTACTGGCGTGCTAAGTCCGATGGTCTTGACGGCGGGCGTGACGCTCAACCCCGTGTTAGAAGACGCGATCAGAAGTGAAACGATGCCTGCGGCCGCCAGCAACGCCAAAATCAGTATTGCTTTCACTTCTTCACCCTGGAATCCATACAACGATGGTCTTGTCCCAGCCTAGCGGAAAAGGCCTGTCAAATCACTCGGCCGGGATCTCGGCTTCAACAAGTTTCGCTAGAAGAATAAGAGATTCTTGCCAACCAAGGTAGCAGGCCTCAGCAGGAATGATGTCAGGCACGCCTTCCTGTACGACGTTCAACTCGGTCCCCATAGAAACCTTCCTGAGAGTTATAGTCACTTGAATTTCCCCGGGCAGATTCGGGTCATCGAATCGATCGGTATACCGGATGCGCTCGTACGGTAGCAGTTCCAGATATTCCCCGCCGAAGGAGTGGCTCTGCCCCGTGGTGAAATTAGTGAACGACATCTTATAGGTACCACCGACTTTGGCCTCCAAATGATGGACCTTGCCCGTGAAGCCGTTTGGTGGCAGCCATTTTGCCTTTGCGTCCGCATCTAGGAATGCGCGATAGACCCTATCGGGAGTTGCACGAAGAACGCGATGAAGTCGGATGGTATTTGTGGACATGACGACTCCTCATTTTAACCGCTCCGCTTCAGGTCTTCCGGCACAATCCCGCGACTTAGATAGTCGTTTATCCGTCCGTGGGCCCTAGCCACTTCCTTGCGCGCTGCGCTAAGCGCGCTTCCGGCATTCTGGATACGCTGCGTTCCGTCGGGTGTAGGCAAGCCGCTGGGAACGTCGGCGATAACCCGATTGAGTTCCGTCGATGCCAATTCCGCCTGAAGTGTGGCTTTGGCCAGAGCCTGCACCAGGGCTGCATGGACCTTGCTCTTGTCAGAGAGCCCGGCGGCGGCTTTCCTGCGGTCGTCGTCGCATTGGAGACAAAGAGGGTGCCCATTTTCGTACAACTGCGTCTCCCTGACTTTGCAGACAGCACACTGTGCCATAGCAGTTCAAAGACTATTCCTAGACGTAGCCGGTGTCAATTACCGCCTGAAAGGTAGATGAAGGGGGTCATAACGCCGTTACTATCGAATTCGGGTCGAAGAATGAAACCTTTTTGGCGCGTAGGGCTCTATTGGACAGATACCACTAGACGGCGTTCGACTTCCACTCTGCATGGAAGCTGAATGTAGCGGTGGTATTGAAGGGGGAGCGCGCCCTCCGGCTAGAGTAACGCTCCCCCTCCTGTGTCGATCGCGTTGAAACACTTTAGAGGCTGCCGGAATCCCCTGATTGGTTGCCCTGCCCGGGCAACCTTGGCTGGGGTGGTGGGTGCCATGGGAGGGACTCGCCATCCCGGCTTGCTAGACAGCCAAGGCCCAGGCGTCACCTAAAGGCAGGAACGCGCGCTCACTTGCTACCGCTGCGGGTACGTTTCATGCGCGCTTTGTGTTCATACATTGCGGCGTCGGCCCGCTGCAGGATTGTGGTCAGTGTATCGCCAGCCTGCCACGATGCAACGCCGCTCGCCGCGCTGACGTGAACCTTCAAGGGCCCTGATTCCGTTGTCAGTATGTATTCGCCGTCGACCCACCTTTGGATCCGCTCCACTCGCGTCACGGCGTCGCGAAAGCCTCCGTCCACCAAAACGATGAACTCGTCACCACCCCACCGCCCGACTGCATCCGTCGTCCGGAAGGCGGTTCGGAGTTCTCCTGCGAACTGCTTGAGCAAGTCATCCCCGGCCGAGTGCCCAAGCGTATCGTTGATTTCTTTAAACCCGTTGAGATCAATATAGATGACAGAGAATGGGCTGCCCTTGGTGGTGCGCAGATCGAGATCTCGTTCTATCTTGCGGCGATTCAGCAAACCCGTGAGCGGGTCCTGACAGGCAATGCGCTCCACCTCCTCCAGGCGGGATTCGTACATGCGCATTTTAGCTTGCAAATCGGCCACGGAATCCTGGCCGTCCTTAGCCATTTTTGTGACGCAGTTCTCCAGCTCGGCGGCATTCTTGACCAGCGATTGCCGAATCGTCGAAAGATCGTTCAGCTTTGCAGTGGCCCGCAACTGTTCCGTCAATTTTCCAAACTGCTTAGCGTAACGCTGATCCCGCTCTCCCACCTGACTGGCGGCCTTACCCACAATGGTCAGGATTTCTTTAACCTCATCTGTCTTTTCCTGGTAGAAATGAGCGGCACGTTCACCCCAAGTGTGCAACTCCATTTCCAAAAGCTGCTCCCCGCAGGCTGGGAGGATCCTGGCGTGGCGGACTCCTGGAATGATGCGAGCCGCATCTGAATGAACGGAAGGCCCGTCCCGGGGCGGTTGATTGTCAACCGCCTGGCGGCTCTGATGGCCGCTGGCTGGCGCGGGGCTATGAGTCCGGCCTCGGTCAGTTCGGCAAGATAGGTTTGCAGCGCGGATTCCAATTCGGTCTCTCGAATGCTGTATGTGGAAAGCAGCGCCAAGCGCATTTCCTCAGAGTTAGGGGCTTCCTCGATCAGCGAAAAAACGTCTTCCGCCGGTCCACTGACGCTGTAATATGCCGCGGTCTCCAGATTCATGAGAACCGTTTCGTCGCCCATCTTCTCGAAAATGACGTGAGGGCCCGATTTGTGATATTCCGCTCGAGAAAGGTCCTGCGCCGACATAGCTGGCGCAGGCTCAGGCTGCACGTTTGGCCAGCCGGCCGCGCTCACGTCGTGGATAGGATCGATCAGGAAAAGCTCTTGCAAATCATTGTGCGTCCCGAGGTGGGGAGCAAAGTAAGGCGCTCGCGGGCTCAATTGCTCCGGTGCAGGTGGGCTGGTACGGCCATTTTCGAGCTTAACCCGGACTACCAGAGACTCCTGTTCCAACTGCGAGAAAAACGGCCCGAGATCCTCCAAAATCGTATCGACTTGAGCGTCATAACGGGATGCCAGTTGGGTGGCGATTTCTTGTAGAGTCGCTCCGCCTGGTACCAGCCCCTGAAAGGCTTCCCCCGCGATCCCGGGCAGACTGTGATATGCCCCCGTGGTGAGGTGAATCGCCACGGTTTCGTCGGCAAATAATTGATAGATCACGTTAGGATCGTTAATCCTAAACCCTGTTTCGGACATGGTCCTCCAAACTCCGCATTCTACCGTAAGGGCTGGTCAATCTCCGTGAGCGAGGCGGTCTAGTACGTACTACGACGAGGTTCCTTGAAGGGCGGTGAGTGCTGTGCTAGTATCGATTTTACCTTCTTCCGCACTGGGCATTTTCCTGTTACCCAGTTGCCGGAGGCTGGAACGTCGCATTCGAGACGTTCCTGCGGCCCGGCACATCGATTTCAAATCAGCAGCACCAACCCTTCCATTGTGAATCCTTCCGCTGTCGATGTCAGTGTGATTATTCCCGCGCACAATGCCGAGCGGCACATTTGCGACGCAGTGGATAGTGTATTGGCGCAGGCCGGCGTGACCGTCGAAGTGATTGTGGCGGAAAACTGTTCGACGGATAGGACGAGGGCGGTTATCGAACAAACCTACGGTTCTTCGGTTCGTATTGTTGCCGAATCCCGCTTGGGAATCGGCCACGCTCGAAACGCTGGAATTCGCCTTGCCACCGGAAAGTATATCGCTTTGCTGGACGCCGACGATATTTGGCTCCCTGGCAAGCTGGAGCGGCAGGTGGCGGCGCTTGAAGCCTCTCCCGAGGCCGGGCTCGTATTCTGCCACGGCTACGAGTTCTACGATCCCGGTCTTGATCAAGATCAGCGCAAGGAATTTCGCTGCCGTCCAGACCCATACGCCTTTCTCATTCCGAGCGGACTGCTGGCCGCCCGCACAACGTTTCTCCAAATTGGCGAATTCCCGGATATGGTCGCGGGCGAGTTCATCGCGTGGTACGGATGGGCACAGTGGCTGGGCGTGCAAACGTCCGTGGTGCCAGATATTTTGGTTCGCCGGCGGGTGCATGCCAGCAATACGACACGCGCTGAAGGCTCAGCGAAGGGCTACATACAGGCCGCAAAATGGCTGATGGATCGGCGCCGGCAAGCACTATGAATCTGGCGGGAGTTGAAGGAAGCGCCTTGCTGATTCAGGCGCTCATGGCGAAAGCCCCTGACCAGGCCCATCGCGCTTGGAGGGAGTGGTACAAGTTTGCGGACATCGACCGCCTTTCGTGGGAGTCTATGCAGATTGTCCCGGCGCTGGGCGGACAGTTATGGAACTGGCTGCGCGATGATCCGGCAGCCGGAATTTTTCAAGGAATTGTCAGGCGCGCATGGACGGAGGCTCAGGTCCGCCTGGCTGCGGCGCGGTCTGCCATCGATTCCATAAATGCGGCTGGCTGCTCGCCGGTGGTGCTCGCTGGTCCGGCGGCGGTCTCTCTGCTCAATCAGCGTGAGGATGCGGTGCGGCCGATCACGCTAATTCGGCTGATTGTGCGCCGGGAGGAAATATTCATCGCGGCCGCTGCTCTGGAGTCCGCCGGGTGGCAGTTATCGGGTAAGTTGCCATCGCCCGATGCGCTTGATCGGGTGAATTGTGTTTTCTATACGCGGAATGAGATCGGACTCTTACTACACTGGCGGCTATTGCCGATGTCCGGTCCGCTGGTTCCCGCTTGCGAAGCGGAGTTTCTGGCAAATCATCAGAGCGTCACTTGCTGCGGGCGGCGTACCCTGATTCCCGCGCCCGAGCATGTTTTGCTGGCCGCGCTCAGTGAAAGGGTGAACCCTGACCCGGACATTGTTCCGTGGCAAGTAGATGCAGCCTTGCTGCCCCTGGCAAAAATCAATTGGCCCAAGTGGAGCGCTCTCGCGGCCACGTATGCTCCAGAAGCTTTTGACCGGCTAGAAGAAATGCGAAATCTAGGCCTCGACGTGCCTAAGCTCACGCGGCCGCCGGCGCCTAAACCAGCGGGCCCGAGACGCCTACCCGTGCCACTGTACAAGCGCGTATACCGATCCCTGCGACGCCGCGCGGGGAGATTTGTCCGCCAATGCTTGCCGGAGCAAGTCTCGTGACGCCCACCATCATCATCGACGGCAATCGCCGCGCTACCCCGGGAGAATTGCTTCGCGAGTATGCCGAATTCGGCACCTTACTGCGCTATTTAATCCTGCGCGATCTTCGGCTGCGCTATCGTCATGCGTCGCTGGGTGCACTATGGGTAATCCTGCAGCCGCTTTTGCCGATGCTGATGTTTACCGGGGTCTTTGCCCGCGTGCTGCGGCCGACGACCGGCGACGTGCCTTATTCTCTTTTTGTGTTGTCGGGGATGGTCCCCTGGAGCTTCTTTTCCTCTTCCGTCTCATACGGGTGCATGGTCTTCGTCTCCAACGCGAATCTTATCAACAAAGTCTACATGCCCCGCGGAATTCTGCCCGCCAGCGCCGTTTTGGGAAGCGCCGTGGATCTGGCCGCCGGGTGCGTCCTGCTCTGTGTTTACTCGATATTCATGGGGCGCCCGCCGCACTGGAGCTGGCTGGCCGTGCCGCTTTTTGCGCTGCAAGCGATCGCCACTTCGTTTGCAATTGCCTTGGGATTGGCCACTCTCAACTCCATTGTCCGCGATGTGAAGCACGCGATGCCTTTCCTCATGCAACTCTGGCTGTATGCGACACCGGTGGTGTATGCCCCCACTCTGATTCCGGTCCAATACCGCTGGCTGCTGGGCTTAAATCCGATGACGAGCGTGGTTGAGGGATTTCGCTGGGCCTTGCTTGGCGTTCCCATCGACATCCACCTTTATCTGACTTCCTTGGCATCCGCCGGCTTCCTGGCGCTAGGTGCGATGGCTCTGTTCCGGCATTTTGAAAAGAGTCTAGCCGAACGCGCATGAGCAATGCGATCTCAGTCCGCAATCTGACCAAGCGTTTCTCGCTGGGGAAGGGCGAACCATTCACCGCTCTCGACGGCCTCAGTTTCGATGTGGAAGAAGGCCAGGTGATGGGAGTGATTGGGCGCAACGGCGCGGGAAAATCCACGCTGCTCAAAATTTTGGCCCGAATTCTTGCGCCTACATCCGGCCGCGTTGAGCTGGCGGGCAACGTGGGCAGCCTGCTCGAAGTTGGAACTGGTTTTCATTCCGATCTATCCGGCCGGGAGAACATTTACCTTAGCGCCGCGCTGCTCGGAATGAAGGAGCGAGAAATCAGGAAGCGGTTTGACGCCATCGTGGATTTCTCCGGCGTCGAAGCTTTCATCGACACGCCAGTCAAGCGTTATTCGAGCGGCATGTACATGCGCCTGGCCTTTTCTGTCGCCGCCTACCTGGAGCCCAAAATTCTTTTGGTAGATGAAGTCCTTGCGGTGGGCGATGTGGAGTTCCAGAAGAAATGCGTGCAACGCCTGAATAACCTGGGGCAGAACGGACAGACGGTTCTATTTGTTTCCCATAATATGCCCGCCGTCGCGCGAATTTGCCGGCAAGGCATCTGGATCGATGGGGGCAAACTTGCGCGGGAAGGACCCATCGGCGAAGTGAGCGCCGCCTACCTGAAACAAGGCGCAGTGCATCCCGGAACTCGCGAGTGGCCGGATCGTTCCAGTGCGCCGGGCGACGGAGTAGCCAAGCTTCGCAAGGTTGCGGTCCGGGGCGCGGACGGAAATATTACGGCAAGCGTCAACATCGGGCAAGAATTCTCGATCGAGATAGACTACGACGTCACAGTCGATGACATGGTTCTTTATCCCGCCATTCAGCTCATTAACGAGTGGGGCACTGAGATTGTGTGGTCCACCGATACCGGAACGCCGTTGCATGGTAAGCCACGGCCAGCGGGAACATATCATTGCGTCGTTAGATTTCCCGCCAACCTGTTGTCGGAAGGAATACTGACGACGTCGGTCACCATCGCCTCATTGCGGCCCAGGAAGTTCCATGTGACGGAACCCGACGCCGTCCACTTCCAGGCGATGGAAGTGATCGACGGCACTACGGCCCGGGGTGAATACACAGGTCACGTGGGCAGCATTCTCCGCCCGCGCCTGGATTGGACCGTAAGCCTGGAAAGGACGAAACAAGAGTGTCTGACCTGATCTTCTTTACGCCGATGCTGCCGTTCCCTACCGGCCATGGTTCCTCCATGAGGGCAAGCATAGCGGTGGAGATTCTATCCGAGAAGCATCGCGTCTTCGTGGTGCACAGCCCGATTTGGCCGTGGCGCGGTATTTTCAGCGAGACCTGGGTACGGGAGCGCGCTGCCGGGTACGCTACCGTTCCGCCGCAACCAGACGCCGCAACCTTGCAGCGGTTGGCCAGTGCCGAGTTTCCAGGAGCGCAATTTAGCGCCGTGTACGCATTTCGCTTGGCCATGGCGCCGATAGCCCTGCGCTTTTCGGCTCTTCCCGACATGCCCAAGCCGCACATGGTTCTGGACCTGGACGATGACGATGTGTCGCGGTCAGAGCGTTTTGTTGAATTGCGTGAGCGCATGGGAGATCATGGGCGGGCGGCGCTGGAGCGCGTGGAGTTGCCGCGTTTGCGGATTCACCAGAAGATGCTGCTTCCACGCTTTGATGTAAATTTGCTGGCCGGCCCGAGTGATTGTTGTTCGCTCGCCAGGCAGTTTCCGGATAAGCAATTTGCGTGTTTACCAAACGTGGTACGGCCTGCCACTGCGCCGGGGGATCCGGACCCGTTTTCAATGCTATTTATCGGTTCCATGGATTACTTTCCAAATGCCGACGGAGCGCAATATTTTTGCCGGTCCATCCTGCCGCTCCTTCGGGTAAAGATTCCTAACTTCAAGCTTCGCATCGCAGGGCACGGCGCGGAACCACAATTGATGGCGCTCGACCGGCATGCCGAAGTTGAACTGGCTGGAATGGTTCCCGACGTTACCCCCGAATATGCGCGTACTGGCGTGGTAATCGTTCCCTTGAGAGCGGGCTCCGGAACCCGGGTCAAAATTCTGGAGGCCTTCAGCTTCCGCCGCCCAGTGGTTTCTACATCGATTGGCGCCGAGGGCCTTGGAGTGACGCACGAAAAACACTTGCTGATCGCGGATACGCCGGAAGAATTCGCAACGGCCTGCGCGCGATTGATGACCGATGCCAGTTTGCGTGCACGCCTGACAGAGAATGCGGCCGATTTTCTTGCAGCTGAACACTCGATGGAGCGTGCGCGCTCTGTACTGCACTCTTTGTACCCAGCCTAAATCATGAAGACGTTGAGCCATCGCAACGTGCGGAGCCAAGTTCGCTCGGAACTCCCGGAAGTTGAATCCCTACAGTTGTTGCTGATGGCGGCGCGGTGGGCGATGCGCGCAGAGGATGACGATGCGCTTCACGCCTTCGCGGCAAGGGTGAAGGATTGGGAGCCAGTGATCGAACTTGCTTCCCGGAATGGCCTCATTCCTTTGGTTGCGCGTGCGCTCCGGGACAGCGGCGCGGTTCCGCTAGCGGTTCGCCGGGAACTTTACAGACGATATTTTGAAAGCAATGCGCGCAACGCTCTTTACGCCGCCGAATTGCGCGACATCGCCGCGGAGTGCCGCCTTGCCGGAATCGAGCTCTTAGCTTACAAGGGCTCGGCGCTTGCGGTGATGGCGTATGGCGACCCCAGCCTTCGGCATCCCCCTGGCGACATCGACCTGTTGCTGCGCAGGAGCGACATCGGTCGAGCGAAGGATCTGGTAGAGAGGAGGGGCTACCGCCTGTTCGCGCCCGAAGACGAACAGCATCATCTGCGGCACAGGTACCACCTCCACTACGAGCGCCAAGATCCCGAAATTCACGTAGAGTTGCACTGGGCAATTACGCCGGTTTATTGGCCGTTTCCTATCAGTCAGGACAATCTTTGGGAGCGGACGCACCGGGTTACCATTGCGGGCGGCGCCGTGCAGACGCTCAACGCCGAGTGCGCCGTGCTGGCTCTGTGCGCTCACGGAGCAAAGGAAGGCTGGCCTCGCCTGAGCCAGGTCGTCGATCTCGGCCGTCTCATTCAGTCGCATCCGGATCTTAACTGGGAGTGGATTCTGCGAGAGGCGCGCCGTATGCGCCGGGAACGCGTAGTGCGGCTAGGACTGTGGCTGGTCAGCGAATTGATAGGGGCGCGAATTCCGGAGCTGGTTGCGGCTGAAATTCACAGCGACGAGTCGGTTCGCCGGCTAGGGCTGCAAATCAGGAACAATTTCGCGGCGGGACCCTTCAGTGGATACGATTTTTACAAGTACGCCCTGCACGTATGGCACCTCCCGAGCGACCGATGCCGCTATCTGGGCTATCTGTGCCTACTTTTGCCCGGCAAAATTCTCACTATCGTAAGGCCCTCCTCGAGGGATAAAGACTTTGTGAATCTGCGCGGCCTTCCATCGAGTCTTTACGTTCTTGTGCGGCCCTTTCGGGTTATGTGGCAATACCGGGATGTAAGGCTGATGGTGCGCGCGCTAATGAAAAACCTGTAGTGTTGCGATCCCAAACCCTCAAGCCGATGCGGCCCGAGTAAGCGTCCCAGAAAGCTGGCTTATGCCCCCCTCCAAAACGTTTTGCCCAATCGCGTGGATTCACCGGTATACCAATGAACAAGGCCTGCACTTGCTATGTTGCGTGGGTGAGGGTGACTCCAATATGTTGCATGGTGCGGACGGTAAGGCGCTTCATATTACGCAAGGCCTCACCGATGAGCAGGTGCTGAACTCTCCGGACCTTAAGCAGATCCGCGCCAGCATGCTGCAGGGAGAGTGGCCCACGGCATGTGAAAGGTGCCGGCAGGTCGAGGCAACCGGAGGCACCAGCAGCAGGAATCATTTCAACACTCGTTATGCTCATTGGACCGACGATTCCATAGCCCAGACGCTTCCGGATGGCACTCTTACGCGCCCGGCGGTACGTTACGCGGATATCCGCCTAGGCAACGTTTGCAATCTTACTTGCCGCATGTGCGGTCCCGACGCATCGCGTCTTTGGGCGGATCATTACAACCAGACACAGCCTAAGAGGCATCAATTCTCCATTCAACATCTGGCCGCCGCTCGCGACCAGAACTGGGTCAAGAGCCAGCCGTTGGAATGGCTTGTTCAGCAGTGCCTGCCTACTATTGAAGGAGTGAACTTCGGGGGAGGCGAACCCCTTATCATTCCGGAAATGGTCCAGGTTCTGGAACTCCTGGTGGCTTCCGGGCGCGCCGGGGAAATCAATCTCGCCTACAACACAAATATTACGGTGCTTCCGGAAAAAGTAACTCGCCTTTGGTCTAAGTTTCGAAGCGTGTCGCTGCTTTGTAGCATCGATGGATTTGGCCCGTTGAATGAATACATCCGCCGTCCTTCCAAGTGGCGCGATATCGATCGCAACTTGCACTTACTGGATGAGCATGCCGAGGAATGGAAGTTGCGCCCCGTCCTGGTCAGCGCCACAGTGCAGATCTACAACGTATTGCAAATTGGGGATTTGCTGGACTATCTGTCGAGCGGTTTCAAGAATATTGCCCCGGTTCCGCAGCTTGTCCCCCTCTATGGGCCGCCCTACATGAATATCCAAATGTTGCCTCCACAAGTGAAGGAAGTTGCTCGTGAGCGCCTATCGGCAGCCCGGGCGCGGGCCGAGTTGCAGGACTGGCCCAATGTGCGATGGCTCGCCAGTACTTTCGATTCGACCATGGCTTACATGGATCAAGGCCAAATGGGGCGTCAGGAATTGATGGAGTTTCTCTTCTTCAGCGAGAATTCCGATAGAGTCTTTGGGGATTCGTGGCGCCGCGCCTGTCCGGATTTAGCAAGACTACTGTTCCCTCAAACTGCCGCGAGGGTGGGTTGAGTTCGTAACGATACGGATCGCCTTGACGGCTCGCGGCGGCTCCCTCATACTGGATGCCAGCCCGAGCTATGCCGCGAATTTCACGCGCCGAATTCCTTCAACTGACGGGCGCGGCTCTCCCGGCATGGTTATTCGCCCCCCGGCTCAGCGCGCAACAGTCAACCCCGAACGACGTTCAACGGGCACGCATCTCGGAACTCATCGCGGCTTTTGACGCACAAGGCCTTCACCGGACCGCGACTCCCGTCGACAGCGCATCCGCCAACTGGCTGCGAGGGCTCGCGGAGTTGGCTGGCGGCAAGGCACGCCTGGTGTCATTCCCGCTGGATCGCGTGGATGTGAGAACGGCCCGCCTCACTGCAGGCGACCGTAGCATTGACGGACTGCCGTTTTTCGACGGAGGCTTTACCGCAGACGCCGGGACCACCGGCCGGCTCAGTGCGCCTGGTTCGCACGCAGAAATCGCGCTGGTGACGCTCGACCAGGCGGCGATTGCAGCCGAGGGCCAGTCGATTGCCGCGCTCCGGCGGCAACCATCACTGCGCGGCATCGTTGCCGTGACTGCAGGAGGAGCCCCGGGACTCGCCCCCTCTAACGCTCGGTCCTTCGCTCAGCCTTTCGGAATACCGGTTCTCCAGGTGGGAGCGGAGCATCAGGAATTCTTGAATCATGTGGCCGCTGGCGGCACGCCGGTCACCCTCGTCGCAGCAGTGAAGCGCACACCTGCGAAGGCGTTCAACATCGTTGCGACGGTCGCCGGGCGGCAAGCGGGTCTGGCCCCGCTTGTGGTCATTACACCCCGCAGCGGCTGGTGGCAGTGCGCATCCGAACGCGGTGGCGGGCTCGCCTGCTGGATTGAAACGATCCGGGCGGTGAGCGCAGCCAGGCCCGTTCGTCCGGCGATCTTCCTCGCCTCAAGCGGTCACGAGCTTGGCCACCACGGGCTAGACGCGTTTCTTCGGGCGCAACCGGATTTGATAAAGAGCGCGCACGCGTGGATTCATCTGGGCGCCAGCATTGGAGCTGCCGGTGGACAAATGCGGTTGCAGGCGTCGGACGATGAGATAGAGACCCGCGCGCTGCGGGCAATTGGAGAAGCAGGCGATGCGGTCGGGCAACGCCTGCCGCGTGGTACCGTGCCATCCGGCGAGGCGCGAAACATCCACGTCGGCGGCGGCCGCTATCTCTCACTGCTGGGCAGCGGTCCAGCGTTTCACACCCAGCGCGATCGCTGGCCCGCCGCGGTCGACGTGGGCGCAATCACTCGATTCGCGCAAGCGGTCTCGGATCTCGCCGTACAACTCGCCAGCAACGATCGTGTCTAGATAGCGGATTCTCCCCTATCGTCGTTACGGATGCGAATTGCCTGCGCCACATCGAACACGAAGATCTTGCCATCCCCACTAGCTCCGTGCGGCTAATGCAGGGAGGAGTGGCGGGAATTTTGCATAAGCGTCACTGCGTCTCCTGTTCGAAAAAGTCAATGTACGAACGAGAGCTCAACTCGTGAAGGTGGCCTTAGAGCAGTATCACGACCAATTCCAAGCAGGTTACGGCTTCACGGCTTCGGCGCTCTGCAAGTCCAAACCCACGCGTTCGCCATTGATCAAAACGAATCCCGCGTTG
>CAZDGT010000461.1:0-1871 GCA_964504905.1 uncultured Bordetella sp.
TAGATCACCATGGTCAGCAGATCGCCGCTCTGCGGCTGGAACAGCGTGCCGCGCATCATCAACCCCAACAGGAACACCAGAGCTACAGAAATTGCCAGTACCGCGCCGCGCCCCGGGCGCTTCAACAGGAAATGACCCCCGCCGGGAATCAGCCACGCCAGCGCCACAGCCGGAGCCCACTTACCCACGGAAGGCGTTTCTATTTTTAAGGTTTCCGCCACAGGTTCATTTTATCGCATGATGATGGTGATGCCGATGTCGCGAGAAGTCGCCCTCGAACTGCTGCGCTTGGAACGCTGGATTCCGTGGATCTTTCGCGGAGTCCGCGTTCTGCTGATTCTGGCCGGCGCGTGGCTGCTCACCTACATCGCCCGCCGCCTGCTGCAGCGCCTGCGAACTTATGCCATGCGCACCATGAGCCGCCGCGGCGCTTCCTCGGAGAGCGAGATGGAGAAGCGCGCCGCCACCATTATGACCGTTCTAGCCAAGCTCGCCTCCTTTGTCATCTGGATGATCGCACTGGTGATGGCGCTCAATGAGCTTACTTTCAACATTCAGCCCCTCCTGGCCGGACTCGGCGTCGCTGGTCTAGCTTTGGGCCTGGGCGCTCAGACTCTGATTAAGGACTGGCTTGGAGGTCTGCTGGTACTACTCGAAGACCAGATCCGCATCGGCGACGCCGTAACCATCAACGGCATTTCGGGCGTTGTGGAAGAGATCAATCTTCGCACCACTGTCCTGCGCGGAGAAAACGGGGCGATCAATATCATCGCAAACGGCCTGATCACCACACTGTCGAATATGACCCGCGAGTACGGCTACTATGTCTTCGAGACGATCCTCGCACACGGTGCAAACGTGGACCGCACACTGGAGATTCTCAGCGAAACCGGTGCAGCCCTCGCCCAGGACCCCAGTTTCCAATCGATGATCCTGGCTCCCATCGAAGTGATGGGCGTCGATCGCCTGGCGGAGAGGGGCGTAGTGGTACGGGCGCGCATCAAGACGTTACCTTCCAAACAAGCGCTGGTCGGCCGCGAATTCAATCGTCAGGTGAACGCACGGCTCACCGTCGAAGGGATCCCCTTCCCGCCGATTGCGCCGTGATCCCAACACGGCCCCATTTCGTTAGAGGGGACCGGCCGCGTACAGGGCTTGCAAATACCGGCCAGTGGTCTATTTCCGGCTCAGCTGGGCGAAGCGTGCCTTGGATCTCCATTTCAGGAGGCGATACTGAGTGTGGGTCAAACCCATTTCCAGGCAAATCTGGTCCTCGGTCTGCTCCTGCAGATAAAATCGCGACAGAATTTCGCCTTCGCGATGTGAAAGGCGAGCCAGCGTCAACCGTACCAATTCCCGTTGTTGCTGCAAAACCATCTCCTCCTCCGGTGTGGCGCGCGGGCTTGCCAGCCCAAAGAGGGAGCCGATTTCCACGTGACTACGGCGGCAACAGGCGGCTTCGTCGATATAGGAAGAGATCTTCCGCCGGGCGATAGTGCGCGCGAAGCCCAACAGTCGCTCGGGTTTACGGAGCTGTCCTCGCTGGATGGCGACGACGACATCGACGAATATACTGTGAACCTTGTCGCGATAATCCTGGGGACGCAATTGACGCGACAAATACGGGCGCAGTCCTAATAGGATGTATTCATACAAATCGCTCATGCCCCCCGGATCGCCGACTTGTACGCGATTTACCAAGTTTGTAACCTGAGCGGACGTATCCGCAGCCGTGCAAGAGAGGCGCACTGATGTGGAGGCTGGGCAAGAGGGTGAAGGCATGCGCGTGTGATGTTGAGTAAGCATCCCGGTGCCCAAACTTACAAAGGTTCTGCGAATAGGCGGGAATGACCCTGCAACTCATTGTGATT
>CAZDGT010000462.1:0-3973 GCA_964504905.1 uncultured Bordetella sp.
AATGCCTCTTGCATTTACATCTTTTTGCCTGTATGCTCATAAACAAGAGACAAGATGATACTCACGGACCCCAATCAGGCTCTCCGCAAGCGCATCGCGGTCTCTTCTGTTCTCATTTTGGTTGTTCAGGTGGTAGTAGTAATTATTGGGGTCGGTGTAACCGGCCTCGCCTGAACGGCCCGATTCTTAAAGGATCTTGGCCACTGGGCGAGGGGAACAAACCCTCGGACGGTGGCTTTTGTGTTTTAGGGGCGGCTCTTGGGTTCGTTTGGTAGTGGGGAATAAGGATAGAAAGCCTATGTCGACAAATCTTATGAATGGCGCGCAGGTCGTGCTGGAATGCTTAATGCGGGAAAAGGTGGAGGTTATCTTTGGCTACCCGGGCGGCGTGACACTGCCGTTCTATGACGCCATCTATGACTCGCCCATCAAGCACGTGCTGGTGCGGCATGAGCAGAACGCCGCCTTCGCCGCGCAAGGCTACACGCGGGCAACCGGAAAAGTAGGCGTGTGCTGCGCGACTTCCGGTCCGGGCGCCACCAACCTGGTCACCGGCCTGGTGGACGCCATGATGGATTCCATTCCCATCGTTGCCATCACCGGGCAGGTCAGCAGCAAGCTGATCGGCAGTGACGCTTTTCAGGAAGCCGACACCTTCGGCATCACGCGCTCCGGTACGAAGCACAACTTCTTGGTGAAGACGCTGGCGGAACTGCCGCGCGCGATCCATGAAGCGTTCCACATCGCGGCGACGGGCCGCCCCGGACCCGTGCTGGTGGATATCACGAAAGACGCATTCCAGGCCAACGGCCACTACGCGCCGGTGAGTTCCATTCATCTGCCGGGCTATCGCGTCTATACCGAAGGCCATGCCGGCCAGATCCGGCGCGCGGCTCAGGCTATGTGGGAAGCCAAGCGCCCGATGGTTTACGCCGGCGGCGGTATCATCCACGCTGGGGCGCACGACGAACTGCGCCAGCTTGTGGAGATGATCGACGCTCCAGCCGTCACCACTTTGATGGCGCTCGGTGGATTGGCCGCCAACCATCCAAATTTCATCAGCATGCCTGGAATGCACGGCAGCTACGCCGCCAACATGGGCATGACCGAAACCGATCTTCTGATCGCTCTCGGCTCGCGCTTCGATGACCGCGTGACCGGACGCGTGGCCGCCTTCGCGCCGCACGCCAAGGTGATCCACGTGGATATCGATCCTGCGGAAGTGGGCAAGATTCGCACTCCGGATGTGCCGATCGTGGGGGACGTGAAGAAAGTCATGATCCGCATCATGGAAGAGTTGGAAACGACCGCAGGCGAAATGAAGAGCAAGAACGCAGCGGCGCGCGCCGCATGGTGGGGACAGATCAAGGACTGGCAACGCGACCATCCGCTTGAACCCGTGTTCTCCACCGACGAGATCAAACCCCAGCATTTGATGGCCGAAATCGACCGCCTCTCGGGCGGTGAAGCCATCGTCTGCAGCGACGTGGGCCAGCACCAGATGTGGGCCGCGCAGTTGATCAAGTTCAATCATCCTCGTCTGTGGATCAATTCCGGCGGATTGGGATCGATGGGATTCGGACTTCCGTCGGCATTGGGTGCGCAGTATGCGCGTCCCGACAAGCTGGTGTTCGCCATCTGCGGCGACGGCGGCTTCCAGATGTCGATTCCGGAATTGGCGACCATCGCCAACCAGGGACTGCCGATCAAGATCATCGTAATGAACAACGGCTACCTGGGCATGGTGCGCCAATGGCAGGAACTGTTCTACAACAATCGCCTGTGCCAGGTGCAGTTGGATACCTTCCCCGATCCCGAGAAACTGGCCGGGGCCTACGGATTCAAAGGCAGCACGGTCGAACGTCCTAGCCAGTTGCGCGCCGCGCTCGAAGCGGCCGTCAAGGAGCCCGGCCCGTACTTGTTGAACGTGCGCGTTACGCCGTTTGAAAACGTTTATCCGATGGTTCCGGCGGGAGGCGCTGTGAATGAAATGGTGCTGGCGCCGCCGCAGCCAGTGGAGGTCGCGTAATCTTATGTTGCAGTTGATTTCGTTGTTGATGGAAAACAAGCCGGGCGCGCTGATGCGCGTCACGGGACTGTTGAGTTGCCGCGGCTATAACATTGAGAGCTTGACAGTCGCGCGCACGCTCGACCCAGAGCTGTCGCGCATGAGCATCGTGGTTGATATCGAGCCTAACCAGCGCGCCCAGGTGATCAAGCAGATGAACAAGTTGATCAACGTGCTGCAGGCCACTGACTCGACCGAGGGTCCGGCCGTACGCCGGGAACTGGTCCTGCTGCGGGTTCGTGCCAGCATGCAGAATCGCACGGCAATCCTGAAAGAGGCTGAAATCTTCGGCGCGCGTGCGGTTGATTCCTCAGTCGAAGGCTTCGCTCTCGAAGCCACAGGCGATCCGGAAAAGCTGAATGAATTTATCGACGTGATGCGCAGCTACGGCGAGATCGAAGTGACACGCTCCGGTCTGGTGGTGGTGTCGCTCGATAACAAAAAGCTCAAGCTGGCGCCGCCGGTGAGCAAAGAAGAAGTTTCACACGCACTTTAACCCAATTCCAATACGGAGCTTTTACAGAAATGGCTAACAGGTTTTATGAACAAGACGGCAACCTTGCGTTGCTGAAGGGCAAGACCGTGGCGATTATCGGCTACGGAAGCCAGGGCCATGCCCATGCCCTCAATCTGCGGGATTCCGGCGTGAGCGTGATCGTCGGCCTCTATCCGGGAAGCAAGAGTTGGGCGAAGGCCGAAGCCGCGGGTTTGCGTGTGATGACCACCGCCGAAGCCGCCAAGGCCGCCGACGTGATGATGGTGCTGGTCTCGGATCACCTGCAGGCGGATTTGTACGAGAGCGACATCAAGCCTGGCCTCACCGCCGGCAAGACGCTGATGTTTGCCCACGGCTTCTCCATTCACTTCAAGACCATCGTGCCGCCGGCGGATGTCGACGTTAGCATGATTGCTCCAAAGGCTCCGGGCCATCGCGTCCGTGAGCTCTATACCGAGGGCGTGGGGGTGCCAGCGCTGGTTGCCGTGCATCAGAACGCATCCGGCAAGGCTCGTGAGCAGGCGCTGGCCTACGCTTTGGCGCTGGGCTGCCTAAAGGCTGGCGTGATCGAAACCACATTCCGCGAAGAGACTGAAAGCGACCTCTTTGGCGAGCAGGCCGTGCTCTGCGGCGGCGCGAGCGAACTGATACGAGCAGGTTTTGAAACCCTGGTTGATGCCGGGTATGCCCCTGAAATCGCTTACTTCGAGTGCCTACACGAATTGAAGCTGATCGTCGATCTTATTTATGAGGGCGGTCTCAGCTACATGCGTTATTCGGTTTCGGACACGGCGGAGTATGGCGACTACACTCGCGGACCCCGCGTGATCAACGAGCAAACGCGCGCTGAGATGAAGAAGATTCTGTCTGAGATTCAGTCCGGTGAGTTCGCGCGCAACTGGATCGCGGAGAACAAGAGCGGCCGCAAGAACTTCCTGCACATGCGCGAAGTGGCGCAGAACCAGAAGGTGGAGCAGGTGGGCGCGGAGCTGCGCAAGATGATGCCGTTCCTCAAGAGGAAGAAAGAAGTAGGAGTACCGGCGGCTTAATCGGCCGCCGCCCGGCCCGCGGGAGGGCCACAGTTTATGCGCGTTTTTACCTTTGATACGACGTTGCGCGATGGTACCCAGGGCGAAGCCGTCAGTCTCTCGGTTGACGACAAAGTCCTGGTGGCCCACAAGCTGGATGAACTCGGGATCGATTATATTGAGGGCGGCTGGCCCGGGTCGAATCCCAAAGACAAAGAGTTCTTCGCTCGCGCCAAGTCGATTAAGTTCAAACACGCGCGTTTAACTGCTTTCGGCGCCACCAGGATGGCGCGTAATCCAGTGGAAGAGGACGTCAGCGTTAATGCGCTGATCGACGCCGATACGCCGGTGGTCTGCATCTTCGGCAAGACCTGGGAACTG
>CAZDGT010000463.1:0-14444 GCA_964504905.1 uncultured Bordetella sp.
CAGTACTCTTTCTTGAGAAACGCCTTGATCTCGCGCTCGCGGTCGACAATCAGACGCAGCGCCACGGTCTGGACGCGCCCCGCCGAGAGCCCGCGGCGGACTTTATCCCACAGCAGCGGCGAAATCTTGTAACCCACCAGCCGGTCCAGAATGCGGCGCGCCTGCTGCGCGTCCACCAGGTGCAAATTGACCGACAGCGGCTTTTCGAAGGCCTTCTGGATGGCGCTCTTGGTAATTTCGTTGAACATCACCCGGAAGAACTTGGTGCCGTTCTTCGGGCCTTGCAACTCCTCCTGCAGGTGGAAGCATATCGCTTCGCCCTCACGGTCAGGGTCAGCCGCCAGATAGACGGCGTCCGCGCCCTTGGCGGCGGCTTTCAGCTCCCCAATCAACTTCTTCTTGCCTTCGATTACCTCGTAAACCGGTTTGAAGTCGTTATCGACATCCACCGACAGGTTTTTCTTGGGCAGGTCCTTTACATGGCCCAGGGAGGCCTTCACCGTATAGTTCTTGCCCAGATATTTGCCGATCGTTTTCGCCTTCGCCGGAGATTCGACGATGACGAGATTCTTTGCCATATGAGTGCTGCAACCTTCCTTAACAGACTGCCGAAGCGGCAGTCCTCCACTAACCTTTATGAAACAACCGAAATCTTAGCATGATCGTCCAGCGGCTGTTTGGGGAGAGCGCCCGGCTCAGTCTATCCACACCCGAATGTAGCTCTTGCCCGGAAGCTGGCGAACCAAGCCGGCCAGCTCCAACTCGAACAGGGCTGCAATCGTTTCCGAGGAGGACACCCCTTCCAACGACTCTATCAGGTTATCTAGACCCATCGGGGAGTCTGGCCGGAGCCGCCCCAAGATATCACGAGCCGCACTGCCCATTACGGATGCTGGATTTGCTGAATTGGTTTCTCTTGAATTTTCTCCATTTAGATTCAATCGGTTACGGCACTGGTCGACGAGCCGGCGGCGGTCCTCCGGCTTTAGCTCCACCACCACGTCGTTCCATTCTTGGACCAATTTCGCTCCCTGTTTGATCAGGAGATTCGGCCCCCAGCTCATCTTGGACGTGATATTTCCGGGTATCGCGAAGACTTCGCGGTTCTGTTCGATGGCCAGCTTTGCGGTAATCGCCGACCCGGAGTATTCGCTGCCTTCGACCACCAGGACTCCGGCGCTCATGCCACTAATGATGCGGTTACGGATGGGAAAGTTCTGCGGATACGCAGGGGCGTTCATAGGGAATTCCGAGATCAGCAGGCCGCGGGAGGCGATCTGTTCCGCCAGCTTGCGGTTTTCAGCTGGATAGATCTGGTCGATTCCGCTGCCGAAGACTGCGATGGTACCACCACCAACTTCCAGGACGCCCCTATGGGCCGCTGTGTCGATTCCCCGGGCCATCCCGCTCACAATGGTCATGCCGGCGGCAGCCAGGTCGGCGGAAAGCTTGGTTGCCACTACCGTACCGTAGGCCGTGGGGCGGCGGGTCCCCACTACGCCAAGCATCAGAGTCCCCAGCAAGTCCAGGTTGCCGCGAGTGAACAGCACGGGCGCAGGGTCGAAGATATCGCGAAGCGCAGGCGGGTAACGGGGGTCGGTTAGGGGGACGAGGGTTACGCCTGCCTCCACTGCCTGCTCCTGCTGGAGGGCAGCGTCGTCGAAGGCACAACCACTGGCCAGGCTTTGCGCGACACTGGCTGCCAGTCCGGCAGCCTGCAGTTCGGATCGGGAGGCCCGGAAGATTGCCTGGGGGGTCCGGAAAACATCCAGAAGTTGAACTGTCTTGCGGGTGCCTAGGCCCGGCGTCATGCGCAAAGCTAACCAGTAAAGGGCTTCGTCCTGGGTTAACGCGGGTTGCATCCATATTGTTGTGGCGAAGCCGGGGCGGAAATCTCAGTCTTTGCGCTACGCTAGTGTCTGATGAATCAAGCGACCTACGATGATGCCAATCTCCTGATCCGCCTCTATGACTTGCGGCGCGAAGAAAAACTGCGCGAGGCTCGTGCCTGGTTTGTAGCGAATTTCAAACCCAAGAGCATGGCGGACATCCAGCAGCTCTGTCCGCCGGGCTCGGAAAACAACGCCCGTATGCGCATGGTCGCGTCCTACTGGGACATGGCAGCGTCATTCGTTACTGCGGGCGTTCTGAACCCGGAACTCTTCTTCGCGAGCAACCGCGAGCTACTGGTGGTGACGGTCCGGTTCGGTCCGGTTCTTTCAGACATCCGGGCGGCGTTCAAAGATCCCACGTTCTTGAAGAATCTTGAGGCGGTAGGGCAGCAGTATTCGGACTATCTGAACAAAATCAGCCCGGGAACGCTCGAAGCTTTCGTGGCACGCGTAGGAGGCTGAGGACCGCAAGGTGCTCCGCGAGGCCGATTTTTTTGAAGATCGGGAGCTCAGCCTGATCTACGTCGCCAAGAAGCTGAAAGAAGCTCTGGCGCTGGAGAAGTTACTGACTGAATCGGGCTTGGACTATCTGGTAGAGCCGGACCGATACAGCGGCGGCATCATTTTCCGCACGGAGCGCATTGGTGCGTTCTTCTATGTTGCACCTGAAGACGAAGCGGCAGCCCGCGAAAGCATGCGCGGCGGCGGCTACCAGCCGTATGAAGTTTCCGCGTGAAACGCGCCTATTTTTGGGGTGGGGCGCCGACCGGAATCGTCACAATGTTACTGACGTATATGTCCTGTGCGATGGTCAGTTGAGCCTGTTGGCTGGTGGGCGCCGACGGGCTGATTTCGAGCACCACTTCGTAGATGCCGATTTGGCCCACGAGCAGCGACGCAGACAGAACAGTGATTCCGGAGTTCGACAGAAGCCCGGAGACGGATCCAATCGGAGCATTGAGCGGCGGTCCGGCATACTTGGCCCCGTCGACAATCGCGGAAAGCGCGGGGTCGGGGCTTGCCGAGCAGTAGCTGATGGCGGTGTTGATGACCGGGCTGGAGCAGACTAGTCCCAGACCGGTAGCGTAGACAATAATGGTTTCCCCCGGTACAGCGGGGTTATCCGGCGTGACGGCTGTACTGGCGGCGCTGGCGCAACAGAGCACGCTGTTGGTAGGAGTAAGGACCAGAGAAATCCCAGTCGTGTTGGTTGAAGTGGTGGTGGTCGTGGCGGCCAAGGTAATGCCGTTGCCGTCGGGGCCGGGAACTCTCGCCTGCAGGCGAATGCGCGTGAACACGCCGGCCGGGAAAGCTTTTACCTGTGAGTTGGGGTCGGCGTTAATCAGGGCAATGAAGGCGTCTCGAATGGTAACCAGCGTGTCGGTCGCAAGTACTGTGTAGATGTAAGAAGAGTCACCGATCGTGATGGTGCCCTGGTCACCCGCGTTAATCGCCCCGTCTACCGATATCGTCCCGGTAGCGAAATTGGAAGCATGCACGGCAAGAGCCCTGCGGGGTTCCGGCGCGCCTACGGTTTCATCGGCGAAGATGCCGGGATTCTGCTCCGCGACTCCTATGTTGACGGCGGTGGTAGTGGTTATGCTCCCATCGGAACGCTTGACGCGAACCCAGGCGGAGACGCTATCCGCCCCGGTTACCATGAACGGGAGTTGCGCCTTAATCTCGGTTGGGCTGACGGAGAACAGGGGAGCGCGGATTCCATCCAGGTAGAGCTGCACGCCTGCCAGTTCAAAAGGCAGAGAGGCCGGCAGGTTAATCCCATCCGGCGAAGCCGAAGCGGTGGTTTCCGCGAGATTGACTCCCCGCACCAAGATGATGGAGCCGGGAGCGACGATCCCCGCGCTTCCTCCGCCCCGCAAGGTTCCAGCACTCGTGGTAAGGAGGATGGTGGCGCCTGTGGAGAGAGTGGTGGTAAGCGTAATACTGTTGGCATCGGGTCCGGGTTTGCGGGCGATCAAATGGATGGTGGCGGCCCCCTGCTCTTCGGTCGCAAGAACATCGGGGTTCCCCGCGCCGGCATTGATCAGGCCCGTCAATTTCACTGCTACTGTTTCTACCGTGTCGCTGGTCGAGATTGTATAGGCATACGCCGTGCCATTGATAGTAATTGTGGCAACGTTCTTGTCGGTGATCGTTCCCCCCACCACGACCGACCCGGCTGCATATACCGCGCGGCTTGCGGCGTTTACCACTCCGGCGATCGGCACATCGGAGCGTGCCGGGGAGAATACCAGGACGCGATAGTCGGTGGCGTCCGCGACGTATAGATTCTGGTTCTGCGCATCCCAGGCCAACGAAGTGGGGGTGGGCGTAATATTCGCCGCGGAGATCACTTGCCCGTCATTGCTGGTGTACACATCCACGAATTCGTCGGGTTGACCTAAGATGACATCCGCTTTGGCCGCATTCTCCGTGGGAATGCTGTTGTACACCAGCACACGATCGTTGCCTCCATCGGCAATGAACAAACGCTGGCCATCGGAAAGTGCGTAGCGAGGGAAACTCAAAGTAGTTCCGCAGCGAGCGGGGTAGGTAGCGTTTCCATCGGAATCGACGCCGTCAGAGTTGCACAGGTCCGGCGTGTCGTTGGAAATTGACAGCGTGAAATCCTTCTGCCCAATTTCAACGTCCGCGGCCTGCTGCGTTGACGTGGGGATTGTATTCCAGATGAGGACACGGTTGAAGCCCAGATCAGTAACATACAGGCGAGTGCCATCGCTCGTTACCGACGTGGGGCTGAGCATGGTTTTCGCGGTAGCGGGTAACGAAAGATTGATTTGATTGACCTCGGGAGCGCTCGTGAAATCAGGCTGTCCCAGCACGAGGTTGGCTGGCTGGTTGTTCTGGGTGGGGATCGAGTTCCAGATCAGCACGCGGTTGTTCTGGGTGTCGGCGACGAACAGCTTGCCGTTCTGTATCCACACACCTTGCGGGCCACGCAAGGCGCTGGCGGTCACGCTGAGGGGGGCTACCGTCGCGAAGTCCACTTGGCCCAGAACCACGTCGGCAGGCTGGCCGTTGGTAGTGGGAATGGACCTCCAGATCATAATCCGGTTGTTCGAGGTATCTGCCACCGCCAGGGTTTGCCCGTCGGAGGCAATGGCCGTTGGCAGACGAAGGCTGGATCTAGTGATGGGCGTGGAGGCGGAGGAAACGAAATCGGGCTGCCCTACTACGACGGATGCCTGTCCGCCGCACACCGGGCAGCGACCTGAATTAGGAAGAATCTCGGCATCAAACGCGGGCAGGTTGGGTAAGGGGCTGTCGAAAATCAGCACCCGGTTGTTATTTGGCAGAAGGCCCAAACGGTTGGAATCCGCCACGAACAATTTGTTGCTTGCGAAGGCAACAGCGCCGACGCCACCCAGCAAAGTATTAGACGTGCCAAAGGCTTGCGCGTTGAAATAGGGCTGACCGATGACGGCACGCGCCGCCTGTCCGGTGAGAAAATCGGCGGCGGACGAGGGCGCGCACAAGAGTACGGCTCCCAGAGGTAGAACAAGATAGGATTTCAGCATGCGAGATGACTAGTTATTAAGACCAACGGGGTTGAACTTCCGAGTATAACAGTCTAGTGACGCACCATGGCCAAACCGGGTTGCCGCTAAAAGTATGTTTTCCCGTTCGGGCTAACTACTTGTCTTCGAAGGTGATCCCCGACTCGGCGCCGAACTTGCGGTAGTTGCGGAACTCGATGCGATTGCGGCTGCAGTGGGAGGAATTCTGATAACAGCTCAGCACCTCAGAGACCGTGGGAAGCAGGAAGGGCTGCGTTGCGGCTAGACGCACGAAATCGTAATCGACCGCCACTTCCACCTTGGCCAGCGGGAAAAGCAGGGGCATATTGCGGGATTCCAGCTCCAGGCGCAGAACTCGCGAACTTGCGCGATCAATCCAGATAGTTCCGCGGTACGCCGGATAATAGAGTTGCGCGGCCATCATCACTCGCCAATGGGAGCGCTCGCGGACTACATCGAACTTAAAAGTGGTGGCTGGGCGACCGGCGATGGTGTCTTGCCCACTACGGCGAAAGGTGGCTGCGGTATAGGGATCGAATAGGTCGTCGAGCAGCGAAGAGAATTCGCCGGTGGACCAGTTCCCGCCGACATCTTCCATCGATCCCTTTTGGTCCTTGTTGCCGACCTTGATGTTCTTGTAGGATTCGTGGCCGTCTTCATAGGCTAGGTCCGCGCTGATTGTATCGAGCGCTTGCCAGCCGTCCTTGGGTCGGTCGCTTTCATAGCGCGTAGTCAGCTGCCGGCAGAAGAAATTGGGCAGCGTCCCGGAATACTCAGCGGCGGCTTCCTTGGCCTTCACAATCAGGGGATCTTCCTGTACCGGGATGATTTCCTGGGCTGGTTCGGGAGGCGCCGCAGGCGCCGCGGAGGCGGGTGGATTTGAAGAAACTGGTTCCGGCTCGGTATTGCGAGCGGACACGCGGGGAGCAGGCTTTCCCCTGCGGATCTGCGGTTTGCCTGGATCGTCGGCATCCGGCGCGGGATCATCCGGGCGAATTTGCGTAGCCGCACGAGTATCCTCGGGTTCAGCCGCGGCCGGCGCCGTAGCCGTAGCAGCGGGCCCCGTTGACGCATCTTCATTCTTGCGCCGCATCACCGGGCGGTCATCATCGCCACCACTTTTGGCGGGGGCGGATTTCGCACTCGCCGCGCCGAGTCTCGGCAGATCCCACGTGCGCGTGGCTTCTTCCCGCTCGCGCGCCGTTCCCGGTGAATTGAATGTCACGCCGACTGCAGTGAAATATCCCTGGTCATCGGAAGTGGAATCGACCGAAATGTGATCCGCCATGGCAAAGCTGCTCAGGTCCACCGGCTTGCCATCCTTTTGGACCGTCATCTTCTCGCCGGCTTTGTAGGCAATAATGCGGTGATCGTCGGCTTCGAGCACAACCTGGTTGCCGGCCACCAGGCGCAGGATGCCAGTCGTGGTGATGGCGACGGGAGCGTTATCCTTGCGGCCTTTCGCGGGAGTGGAGTCGCCGCTCTTGCCGCGGCCTCGTCCGCCACCTGGGAAAGGTCCACCGGTGCCACCCGGATAAGGGCTTCCGTTACCGCCTCCGGGAAACCGGATCTGCGCCGAAAGACTTGCGGCAAGGACACAAATCCAAAACAGCCGGACGACAAGCATGCCCCTAGTGACGCATCCCATCTGCTTTCAGTGTACAGCCAGCGCGCCGTCGCGTACCATAGAAGATTCCATGGCTCAAAAGGTGGCTCAGAAAGCGGTTCCAAACAAGCGTGGCGTCAGCTATAAGGATGCCGGAGTGAGCATCGACGAAGCCGACCGGGCGGTGGCGTCCATCCGCACCTTGGCGCGCAAGACGTTCACGAGCGGTGTACTTACCGACATCGGCGGCTTCGGCGGCGGATTCTTGCTGAAGGGTTATCGCGAGCCGGTGCTGGTGTCGTCGGCTGACGGCGTGGGTACGAAGCTCAAACTGGCGTTCCTCACCGGGCGCCACTCAACCATCGGCGAAGATCTGGTGAACCACTGCGTGAATGATATCGCGGTGCAAGGCGCCGTGCCCCTGTTCTTCATGGACTACTTTGCGGTGGGCAAGCTGGATGCGCGGGTGGCGGCCGAAGTGATATCCGGCATCGCACGCGGCTGCAAGGCCAACGGATGTGCGTTGATTGGCGGCGAAACGGCTGAAATGCCGGGATTCTACGCGCAGGGCGAGTACGATCTAGCGGGTTTCATCGTAGGCGCCGTGGAGCGCAAGCGCCTGCTGACGGGGGCGAAGATACGGACCGGTGACGTGCTGATCGGGCTGCCCTCCAGCGGGCTGCATACCAACGGCTATTCACTGGCGCGCAAATTGCTCTTCGAGGTGGCGGGGCACGGGCCATCGACGCGGTTGAACGATCTGGAGAACAGCATCGGCGACGAGTTGCTGAAGCTGCATCGCAGTTATCTAAAGCCGCTGCGCGCTTTGGACGACGCGGGCCTGCTCAAAGGGGCCGCTCACATCACCGGCGGCGGCATCACCGACAACACACCGCGCATTCTGCCCAAGGGCTTGGGTGTTCGCATCGACCTGGGGACCTGGCCCGTGCTGCCCATCTTCGAACTGTTGCGCAAGATCGGGCGCATTCCCGAGCAAGACTGGCGGCGCACATTTAACCTAGGTATCGGAATGATCTTCGTTGTCTCGCCGCGCAAGCTGGCTGAGGCGGGGAAGATTCTCGACAAGCTCAAGGAAGACTGGTATCCCATCGGGGCCGTGATTCCGGCGCGGGGCGAGCGCGTCGTCTACGAATAGGCGCAACGTGAAACGGCTCGGCATCCTTCTCTCCGGTCGCGGGTCGAATTTTGTTGCGATTGCGGATTCGATTGCTGCGGGGCGCCTGGAAGCGGAGATCACCGTGGTGATTGCGAACCGTGCCGATGCGCCGGGGGTTACGGCCGCCCGGCAGCGTGGCTTGAATGTGGTGATGCTGCCTTCAAGAGGCGTTGATCGCGAGGAATACGACGGGCGTCTCGCGGCAAGGCTGGACAAGAACCAGGTTGATTTGATTTGTCTGGCCGGCTACATGCGCCTGCTCAGCGCGTCTTTCATCCGGCGCTATCCGCTGCGGATTCTGAATATTCACCCGTCCCTGCTGCCTGCTTTTCCCGGACTTAACGTGCAGCAGAAAGCCATCGATCACGGGGTCAAGGTTTCCGGCTGCACCGTGCATTTCGTTGACGAAGGGCTCGACTCGGGGCCAATTATTAAGCAGGCCTCTGTCCCAGTGCTGGATGACGACACTGCCGAAACGCTGGCCGCGCGCATCCTGAAAGAGGAGCATCGCATCTATAGCGAGGCCATCGCGCTGGTGCTGTCAGGCAAGTGTCGGATCGAGGGGCGGCGGGTGGTCAGCGTATAAATTCGATACACTCTTCGAATATGTTCCGAAGACCATTGTTACTCGAAGTACCATTGTTTCTGGCGGCTCTTTCCTCTTCGCTGCTTGCTCAAACCGCTCCGAAGTATTTTCCGCCTGCCGGGAAGTGGGAGAAAAAAGCGCCAGCCGAACTCGGCCTGGATGCCCGCAAGCTGCAGCAGGCCGTGGAGTACGCGCAGGCGAACGGCAGCAACTGGGATTTTGACAAAGACCAGGTGCGTGTTTTTGGTACGCCGCTTGGTCCCCTGCCGAAACAGCGCGCCGCCACCAATGGAATCATTCTCCGCCACGGTTATGTGGTTGCGGAGTTCGGCGACACCAAAGCCAACGATCCGGTCTATAGCGTCGCCAAGAGCTTTCTTTCGACCGTCGCCAGCATCGCCGTGGAACGTGGGCTGATCAAGGATGTGAACGACCCCGTCCTGAAGTACATCGACGACGGCGGCTACGCGTCGCCGCACAACGCCAAGATCACCTGGAAACACCACCTGCAGCAGGAAAGCGAATGGGAAGGCTCGCTGTGGGGAAAGAATGCGAACTTCATCGGTCACGAGCCGTTCGGCGATGCCGAGCGTCCCGCGCGCGCGATTCAAGAGCCCGGCGCCTACTATGAATACAACGATGTCCGCATTAACCGGTTTTCCTTATCGCTGCTGCGGTTGTTCGGCAGGGGTCTTCCTGAAATCCTGAAAACCAGCATCATGGATCCCATCGGCGCGTCGCAGGACTGGCGCTGGGTCCCCTACAATAATTCGACCGTGGAAGTGGAGGGGCGCAAGGTCGGCTCCGTCAGCGGCGGCACCCGCTGGGGCGGCGGCCTATGGATCAACTCTGAGGATCTGGCGCGCTTTGGCCTGCTGATCCTCAACCATGGACGCTGGGGCGACCGCCAGATTGTGTCCGAGAAATGGCTGAAGGATGCCGTCACGCCGAGCGCGCACGGTCCCGACTACGGCTACCTTTGGTGGCTAAATACCAAGCGGCAGCAATGGCCCAGTGGCCCGGCATCCAGCTTTGCAGCCATTGGCAACGGTTCTAATACGATTTGGATCGATCCGGAGCACGATATCGTGTTCGTCTGGCACTGGTATCAGGGCAAGGCCATGGACGGAATGGTGCAGCGGCTGATGGCGGCGGTAGTGGGGAATTGAGCGTTACACCAGTACGGTAAACACGTTCTCGGATTCTTTTCGCTCCACGGGATGGTAGAGCGTATCGCGTTCCAGCGGCTCGCGGCCCGCTTCGCGGATCAGACGGAGCAACTCGCTGCGCCGAAGGCTGCCACTGGTGGCCCCTCCCGCGTCGCGATAAATCTTTTCCTCAACCACCGTGCCATCCAAGTCGTCGGCTCCGAAGCGCAGCGCGATCTGCGCGATCTGCGGAGTCATCATCACCCAATAAGCCTTGATGTGCGGGATGTTATCAAGCATTAGCCGCGAAACTGCAATCTCGCGAATGTCATTAAAGCCCGTGGTCTTGCCCACGTGCTCCATAGCCGTGTTGTCGGGATGGAACGCCAGCGGAATAAAGGTCTGGAAGCCCTGCGTCTCATCCTGCAAACCGCGCAGCCGCAACAGGTGATCGACGCGGTCCTCGGCGGTCTCGATGTGCCCGTAAAGCATCGTGCAGTTGGAGTGAATCCCCAGCTTGTGCGCGGTGCGCGCGACATCGATCCATTGATCGCCCGAAAGTTTGTGATCGCAGATAATGCGGCGCACGCGCTCGGCGAAAATTTCCGCGCCGCCGCCCGGCATCGAATCCATGCCCGCGTCCTTCAGGCGCTCCAGAACCTCGCGATGGCTGATTTTCGTGCGTTGCGCGAAGTAGCCGATCTCGACCATGGTGAAGGCTTTGAGATGCACCTCCGGATAGCGCTGCTTCAGCCCGCGCAGCATGTCGCAATACCAGTCGAGCGAAAGCTCGGGGTGCAGCCCGCCCACGATGTGAAATTCAGTGACGCCTTCGGCGTGGCCGCGCCCGGCGCGCTCCCAAATTTCTTCCAGCGAAAACGCATAGGCCGTGGGGTCCTTGGCTTTCTTGCCGAAGGCGCACAGCTTGCAGCTTGCGACGCATACGTCGGTGGGGTTGATGTGGCGGTTGACGTTGAAGAAAGTCTTGTTGCCGTGCAGGCGCTCCCGCACCTGGTTCGCCATCCAGCCAACGCTGAGCAGGTCGGGCGTCCGGTAGAGCGTCAGGCCATCGTCCAGCGACAAGCGTTCGCCACGCTCGACTTTGTCGCGGATGGGGAGCAGGCTGGGATCGTCAAAAACCGGTGTCATCGGGAACCGTCACTTCCAAAAGATATCGCTGGCCCAGAATACAAAGAATATCACGCTGACGTAGCCATTCATCGTGAAGAAGGCTGCGTCCACGCGCGAGAGATCGTGGGGCCAGACCAGCCTGTGTTCCCACAAAAGCAGGCACGCAACGGCGGCGATTCCGGCCCAAGCCAGCCCGCCCAGGGCGAATGCCTGCACCAGCATTACCAGGCAGGCGAGCATCCCCAGGTGCAGCAGCCGCGAGATCCACAGGGCTCCTGGAATGCCGAATCGGCGCGGAATGCTGAACAGCCCGGCCTCGACGTCGAACTCGTAATCCTGGCAGGAATAGATGATGTCGAAGCCCGCAGTCCACAAGGTTACGGCGGCAGTCAGCCACAAGATGCGAGGGTCCAGCGAGCCGCGCATGGCGATCCACGCGCCTGCCGGGGCGATCCCCAGCGAGAATCCCAGCACCACATGCGAGAGGGACGTGAAGCGTTTGGTGTAGGAGTAGAACATCAGGACGGCGAGCGCGACCGGCGCAAGCTTGAAGCACAGCGGATTCAATTCCCGCGCGGCGAAAAGAAACGCTACGCTCCAGATCGCGATGAAGCCCCAAGCGAAGCTGCGGGACAGGATCCCCGCAGGCAGATGCCGCATTTTGGTTCGAGGATTCCGACCATCGATATCAGCATCC
Source organism: uncultured Bordetella sp. (assembly GCA_964504905.1). Classification (GTDB taxonomy): domain Bacteria; phylum Acidobacteriota; class Terriglobia; order Bryobacterales; family Bryobacteraceae; genus Palsa-187. Next base: position 11,777 of record CAZDGT010000463.1, read on the forward strand.
AAGACACGATTGAACGCCATGGCGGTCGAGCGCGCGGCGACCATGCACACTACGATCCATAACAGTTTCATCCACAGGCCTTCGCGGACGAACCCCGAATCGCGCCAGGCGAGCAAGGCGCCGGTAAGGGCAAACGGCAGCGCGAACACCGAGTGCTCGAACTTGATCATCTCCAGCGTCAGCCGGACGCGCTTCAGAAAGGAGGCCAAAGTACTATTCTAAGGGGTCGCGAAAAGCGATTTGAGGCGTTCCAGGTGGACTTGAGCGATGCCCTTTCGGCTTAATCCCGCCTGCGCCACAGAGCGAGATAAGCAAAGATGGCGGTGACCGCTGTCACCAGCAGCACGACGATCACAAAGCCCTTAGGTTCCCCGGCGAACGGAATGCCGCCGACGTTCATTCCAAACAGCCCGCCGATGACATTAAAGGGCAGCGCCAGCACCGTGACTAAAGTCAGCAGAAACAGAGTGCGGCTGGTCTGCTCATTGACCAGCGCGGCAATTTCTTCCTGAATGAGCCGGACGCGTTCCACCAACGTCACACAATCGGCGACCGCCGCCGAAAATTCCTCGGCGGATTGCCTCAAATCCTGCAAGTTTGAGTCGTCTATCCAATGCGGAGGCCGGCTCAGCAGGCGGAACAGCGCCGCCGGTTCGGGTGCGAGCAGGCGTTGCAGCCGTACCAGGGTGCGCCGCAGCGCACCCAGTTCCGCACGGCTGCTGGAAGGGCGATGAGCCAGCAGGCTGTCCTCAATCTTGTCGACGCGCGCGGTGACATGCCGAACGATCTGCACCATGACGTCCGCCTGGTCCCGGAGGAGATGTGCCAGCAATTCCGCCGTAGACTGGAAGATCTCCCCGCCTCTCACGGCCGTCCGCAACGCGTCAATAGACCGCAGCGGATGCACTCGCGCGCTGATCAGCAGCCGCGGCTGGACGCATAGGCTGACCCGGGAGACATCCGATGCATCGAAGGCCGTATCGAAAACAACATCGTTAATGATGGCCACTAGCGATTCGCCCTCCTGTTCCACACGCGTGGAGCCGGATGCGTCGTGAAGTGAATCCAGGAACGCCAGCGGCAGCGACAGATGCTGCTTCATCCATTTTTCCGAGGCGGTGTTGGAAAGAGAAAAATGCAGCCACAGAAATGCACCGGCGTTGTCCCCCTGCAGGATCTCCATGACCTCGGCAGTTTGCGCGGAAGCAAGGGGGCGTGCAGCCTGCCCAGGTGCCAACCGGAACGCCCAGACTAAACCATTTTGGTCGGAGCCATAGGTGGACTCGTGATCGAGCAAGGGCCCATTCTATCAACGAATCGCGCCGTCACGAACATCGATTCTGGGGATGCGAAACGCACGAAGAAGACCGCCACCGCTATTCTAAGGGAATGCGAATTCTGGCTGCCCTTGCGCTGAGTGGGGCCCTGACCACTGCTGGGTGTAGCTCTTCCAACATAACCGATGAAATCGGGCTCACGCAGGTTTCGTTACCTAACGGTGTCAAGGTCAACGCGGAGACCATGCGCAGCGAGGCCGAACTGATGAAAGGCCTGATGTTTCGCCAGTCGCTTCCGGAAAATCGAGGGATGCTGTTCATCCATGCCCAGGAAAGTACTTTCCGCTACTGGATGTACCAGACCAAGATTCCGCTCGATATCATTTGGATGGACCGCGACCATCGCATCGTCGAAATATCGCCTGACACGCCGCCCTGCCAATCTACGCTTCCAAACGATTGCCCCAGCTATGGTGGCAATTTCAAAGCTCGCTACGTATTAGAGCTGAAGGCGGGCGCTGCCCACAAGAACGGGCTCAAGGCCGGCGATACATTGGCCTTCTAGGCAGGCTGTTTTACAACCCGACGGGCGCGCGCTAGCAGATACAAGCCGATGGCTTGATCGAGTGCAGGCATGGGGTCGATGCCCAGCGATTCCATCTTGACGTTGGATAGCGCCGAGTATTTCGGACGTCGCGCCGCAGTACGAAACTCGCGTTCATTGGTGGCCTTAAGCGGTGGTTTGACGCCCGCGGCCGCGAAAATCTTCACCGCCCATTCGAACCAGGAGATTGGAACGCCGCCACCGATATGGAATAAGCCTTGCGCCCCGCGCTCCACCAGGTCGGCCGTGCGCGCGGCCAGCGCCGGAGCAAACGTCGGCGAGGCCACATGGTCCTCCACTACTTTGATGGGTTGTCCGTTGGCAGCCAGCCGCAACATCAATTCGACGAAATTGCCACGGGCCGTATCCAGACCGCCGGGACCGTAGACTCCGGACGTTCTGATGAGGAGCGCTTGATCCAGATACGCCCGGGCGTAGTATTCACCCGCTAGTTTCGAGACCGCATAGGCGCCCAGTGGCCTCGGCGTGTCCTGCTCCGTGTAAGCTCGCCCCGCCATGCCGTCGAAAACGTAGTCGGTAGAGAAATGTACAAGTTTGGCATCCACCTGGCGGCAGGCGATGGCCAGATTGCGGACCGCCAGTCCATTTACCAGGTAAGCCGCCTGCGGTTCCTTCTCTGCGACGTCCACTTGATTGTAGGCAGCCGCGTTCAGAACGATGGCCGGATCGCACTGGACTAAGCACCGCTCCACCTGCGCCGCGTTGGTGATGTCCACGTCGGCGCGTTCAAAGCCCGTGACTTGATAACCTCGCTTAGCGAATTCTG
>CAZDGT010000464.1:0-2487 GCA_964504905.1 uncultured Bordetella sp.
TTGAGGCAGCGCGAAAGATGGCCGAGCGAATGATGCATGAAGGCGGCACGACACCTGTGCAACGCATCGCTTATGGATTTGAACTAGCGACCGCCCGCCAGCCAAGCCAGCGCGAGAGCGAAATCCTGCAGCAGAGCCTCAGTTACTATCGCGACGCATTCCAAAGCGATCCTGCGGCGGCCGCGAAGTATCTAGCTCAGGGTGAAGCGAAGCGCGATCCGACACTTGATCAACGTGAAGTGGCGGCTTATGCCACGGTCGCTAGCATGCTCCTCAACCTGGATGCGACGGTGACCAAGGAGTGAAGATGAATCCGCATTTGCTCACACGCCGCTACTTCTTCGGAAAATCCGCCGCCGGACTCGGTGTCGCCGCACTATCGAGCCTTCTGCAGGCCGAAGAATCCACCGGCGCCATGCCCGGGATTCCGCATTTTCCGCCGACCGCGAAGCGTGTCATATACCTGTTCCAATCCGGTGCGCCATCACAGATGGATTTGTTCGATTACAAGCCGGGCCTGCGGAATCTCGCCAAGACGGAGCTGCCCGATTCGATTCGCAGCGGCCAGCGTCTCACAGGGATGACGGCCGGGCAGACTAGTTTTCCTGTGGCCCCCTCGATCTTCCCGTTCCAGCAGCACGGAAACTCCGGGGCTTGGGTCAGCAGCCTGATGCCGAATCTCGCCAAAGTCGCCGACGATTTGTGCTTCGTCAAATCGATGTACACGGAGGCCATCAATCACGATCCCGGCGTGACGTTTTTCCAGACCGGTTTTCAGATTGCCGGACGACCCTCCATCGGTTCCTGGCTCGCCTACGGATTGGGCAGCGAGAACAAGGATCTGCCCGCGTTCGTGGTGATGATTTCGCAGGGCACCGGGAATCCCAACGACCAGCCATTGGCGGAAAGGCAATGGGGCAGCGGCTTTTTGCCCAGCAAGTATCAAGGTGTGAAATTCCGCTCGCTGGGCGATCCGGTGTTGTATCTCTCCGACCCGGATGGTTTCACGCGGTCCGAGCGGCGGCGCTTCATCGACGATCTGGCGCGGCTTAACCAGGTAGAGATGGACGAGTTCGGCGATCCCGAAATCGCCACGCGGATCGCGCAGTATGAGATGGCGTATAAGATGCAGAGCTCGGTGCCCGAGTTGACTGATCTTTCGAAGGAACCAGCGCACACCTTCGAGCTATACGGCCCCGATGCGCGCAAGCCCGGAACCTTTGCCGCCAATTGCCTGCTGGCGCGCCGTATGGCGGAGCGCGGCGTGCGCTTCATTCAACTCTTTCACCGCGGCTGGGATCAGCACAATGAACTGCCCAAACAGATCCAGGGACAAGCGCGCGATACGGACCAGGCGTCAGCCGCGCTGGTGCAGGATTTGAAAGAGCGCGGGCTATTGCAAGACACGCTGGTCGTCTGGGGCGGCGAGTTTGGCCGTACGGTTTATTGCCAGGGCAAACTCACCGCGGACAACTACGGGCGCGATCATCATCCGCGTTGCTTCACGATGTGGCTCGCCGGAGGCGGAATCAAGCCGGGCACGAGCCTCGGCCAGACGGACGATTACTGCTACAACGTAGTCAAAGACCCGGTCCACGTTCACGATCTGCACGCAACCATCCTGCACACGCTAGGCATTGACCACACGAAGCTCACCTACAAGTTCCAGGGACGAAACTTCCGGCTAACCGATGTGTCGGGGAACGTGGTGAAGAGCATTCTGGCGTAATACGCAGTTAACCTTCGCTTGCGAAGGGGCTGCGTTTCATTGCGTACTCGACAGCCTCTTTGGGCACGCTGAAGACGGCCATCGCTCCGTTACCCATGTAACCGATGTCCTTCACGCCCGCGGGACTGGTGTAGTAGGCATCGACAACCATGTTCCTGATCCAGGTCCAGAAAGGCACGCCTGGGGCAGTCTCACGAGTTACGTTTTTGGCGTACGCAAGCTTGTCCAGTAGTTCGGTTTGCTGTGCGGAAGATGCCGTCAGGAAATCCGCGCCGTATTTCTTCTGCATGTAGTTATCGAGCCAGCCAAAGCCGCCATTGAAGATCGCGGCCAGTTCCTCGTTGTGGCTGGAGAGAAAATCGATGTACTCTGCGGCTCCCGCGTCAGAAGCGCCAGGAATAATGATGTCGCCGAGCTTCCTGAGCAACTGGAAGTTATGGCGCGTGAACTTCTTCGGGACGTAGTTGGGACCTCCGCTGAGGGACTTCACGGCTGCTACCTCGGCGTGAACGTGCTGCGCGAGGGCGGGCGAAAGGACTCCCGAGCCGGCGGCGGTGAGAACCATGGAACTGCCGATGATCTTGAACAACTCGCGGCGCGACGTGTCTTGCATGGCCTACACGTTTCCTTTCTTGATCTCGTCGGCGAGGTGCGCGGAAGCGCGCCAGGCGTTGGCGATGATGGTGAGCGTCACATTCTTGTCGGGATTGCCATTGAAGGGAGCCGCATCCACCACCAATAGGTTGGAGACTTCGTGA
>CAZDGT010000465.1:0-4977 GCA_964504905.1 uncultured Bordetella sp.
CACCGTGGATGGGCGGGCAGATCGGGTAAGGCGAGACAAACAACACCCGGAGCGGTTCCTCATCTAAACGGCCGCCGAAGGTATCCCGAAAATGACCGCCCAAGGGGCGGCGCAGGGCCTCCGTATCCGTGACATCCGCGAGTTTACGCGCCCTGCTTCGCGACGCCATCGCACCGGGAAGTTGCAACGTGGCCCGTGCGATTCCGCCCAGGCTTGACCGTTCCGGCGAATCCCCGGCTAGCCAGCTCAGCAAGGCGCTGGTCCATGCGAAGACGAAATGCGACACCAGACGCCGCCATTCGTGGATATTCTTCCACGTGAACAGCAGGAAGTTTTTCTTAAGAGCGCCCTGAATGTAGGAGTGGCTGAATCGGCGGCCGATAGTTCCACGATGTTCGTGAAACACCACGCTGGCGGGCTGGTAGAAGTTCTTCCATCCGCGCTTCCAGGCCAGGTAGCCGAGATCCGTGTCTTCCAGATAGAACGGGGCCAGCAGTTCATCGAAGCCGCCCAGTTCCCAAAATTTCCTGCGGTCGAAAGCGCAGGAGCCGCCTCCACCATAGGCGCACGGGTAGGGCTCGCGGATAGTTGGCTCCGTGCGGTGGCGGACCCGCAGACTCCCGCGCTCCCACCAGAATTCCGTGAGGCCTGTCTCCTCGCGAGGCTTATTCGGATCGGAAAAGAAGATTTGGCAGGAGACGGAAAAGACTCGTTCGTCGGTGAATCCATCGAGGAGGGGCTGAAGAAAGTCGGGCTCTACGCGCATGTCGCTATTGAGCAGAACCACCACATCATGCCGCGCAGCACGAAACCCCGCGTTGGAGCCCCCACCGAAGCCCAGGTTCTTCTCCAGCGCCACAATGCGGACTTGGGGGAATTTTTCGCGCACGAACGCGGCGCTCCCGTCCGTGGAGCCATTGTCGACGACGATAACTTCACTTCCGGGAACGCGCTCCGCGGCGGTGATTACGGAAGGCAGATATTTTTCGAGAAGATCGCGGCCGTTCCAGTTGGGAATGACGATGGCGGCGGAAGCCGTATCCGGCTTAGAATCGTCGCTGGGCTTGCGTCGAGGTGTAAGAACGGCAACCAAGTCCGCGCAAGCCAAACTGACCGCGGCGATCAACAGGAGCAGCGGTGAAAGAATTGCCAGCGGAAGTCCCGCGAGAACGCGCCGGAGAGCGCCGGATCTAGCTGCCGCCACCGGTTGCGTCACCCTTGCTAGGCGATTGTTCGAGATCCGGCCCCAGATTCAGCGTGCGTCCAAGTTTGGTCCAACGCGAGGACCGCCAGAGGTTGAGGCGCGCTTCGAGGTCTTCCACCTGCGCGGCAAGCCTCTGCGCCCAAAGAGTCCGCTCGACCACGGTCGCTTCGGTAACGGTCAGGGTTTCGACGACGGTGGCCAGGTCGCGGCGGGTACTGGCGAGCTCCTCCCCCGTGCGCAGCGCCCAGCGATTCTGTTCCTCAAGATGCAGCGTCAGCTCGTCATGGGCGGCGTGCAGCGCGGCGAATTGCTCTTTTGCGTCCTGCAACTCCTTTTTAAGGACTTCGACGTGCTTCTCTCGTTCGCGGAGTACGTTCGACCCTTCGTGCACGAAGAGAAAACCTGGCAATGGCTGCATGTTGCTCAGGGAACACACGGCGAGAAAGAAGTGAGCCTCTTGCGGGATCCCGCGCACCCCATCCATCCTGCCCTCAATTGTTGAGTGAACACCGTGCTGGTAGAAAGCGAAGGCTTCCAGATGATTCTGCAAAAGTAGCGTGGACTGCGGGAAAAACTCCGCCAGGACACCACGGAATTCTTCAAATTCAAATTCATGCGTGTGAAATGGATTTGGTCCCGAGGAGCCTCGTGAATCGGTGTAATAGTCCTTGTTCGGCGTCGAAACCAGAAAGATTCCGTCGGCGTGAAGCAGGCGGCGGGCTTCCGATAATAAAGTTCGCCAGTCGTCGAGATGCTCGATCACTTCAAACGCAGTTATGAGATCGAAGGAGCCATGGGCGAAGGGAACCGCGGTGACCGAACCGGGAAGGAAAGAAATATTAGGCAGCGCGTAAGTTGCTCTGGCATGCTGCACGGCTTCCGGCGAGAGATCTATGCCTACGGCAAAGCGCGCGCGCGCGGCCAATTCCGCGGTGCCGTAGCCCGCGCCGCATCCCAAGTCCAAAACGCGCGCTCCCGGAGCCCAGCGCGCGGCGAACGCATAGCGCGAAACGTGCTCCGCCCAGAGATCCGCATCTACCTGGCCGGGGATGACTCGCTCGCCTGTGAATTCGATCACAGGGTGGCGGCTCCGGCGCCTGAAACAACTCCGAGTCCCCCGCCGATCCGCGAATTGACTTCCACACGGCAGCGAAACCGAAGGTGCCCATACATGGGGCCATCCGGCGGAGTCATCTGCAATACCACCGCGTTATCGATCCAGTCGCACACTGCGAACCGCTCCAGCGTTCCATTGGCAACTGCGGGGGAGAATGAGATAGAAGTGGAATAGAGCGTGGGAATATTGAGATGAAAGTCGACGGTGCACGCTTCGCCCGCCATGAGCGCCGGTAATGGATAGCCCTCGCTCTCGGTGTTCGAGCCGGCTAGATCCACACCGCGCTGATCGCGAAATACGATTCCCACGATGGGCCGGTCCAGATTGCTCTTCGCGCGAATGCTTACACGGATGACAATGGCGGAATCCGGAGCCAACATGCTCAAACGGCGGCCGGAGTCGTCGCAGGCGGCGATGCCAAGAATCTCGGCGCGACCGTCACCAAAGCGATGGTCTATATTGGGAATTTCATCGATGATTTCCACTGGGGCGGCAATCGCTTCATGGGGGTGATGAACGATGTCAAGCGCCTGATAGTGCGCGTCCTTTTCCGCCATCGCGGCCAAGTATTGCGAGACCACGCGTTCTGTCGTGCCTTGCGCCATCACTTGCCCGTGGTCTAACCAGAGGGCGCGGTCTCCCAAAGCCTTCACATCCGCTGTGGCGTGCGAGACCAGCAAAATGGTGACGCCCCGTGAGCGCAGTTCGTGGACCTTGCGCAGGCAGCGCTGGCGGAAATAAATATCGCCAACCGCAAGGGCTTCATCCACCAGCAAAATCTCTGGATCAACGTTAATTGCGACCGCGAACGCCAGCCGGACGACCATGCCGCTGGAATACGTTTTGACCGGCTGGTACATGAAATCGCCGATCTCCGCGAATTCCGCGATGTCGGCAAACTTGCGGTCCATTTCTTTAGTGGAGAATCCGAGAATCGCCGCGTTCAGATAGACATTGTCCCGGCCAGAAAACTCTGGATTGAAACCGGCGCCAAGTTCGAGAAGAGCTGCGATGCGGCCGTTTACGTTGACCGTGCCCGAAGTAGGCTGAAGGATGCCCGCGCATATCTGCAGCAGCGTGCTCTTGCCGCAGCCATTCTCCCCGATGATGCAGAAGGTTTCCCCGCGCCCCACGTCAAAGCTGACGTCGCGCAGGGCCCAGTAATCTTTGTGAAACTGGCGGTGATGAAAGGTGGCTAGTTCCTTGAGGCGATCGCCGGGCGTAGCGTAGATGGAATAACTCTTCGATACGCGCGAAAATTCGACGGCGGGTGCGGACACTACTTCAGATTGTAGACCAGCTTGTTCGCGGGAACGAACAAAAGCTAATAGGGTCTTTTTATATTTATACTTGACAGTAGCCAACCCCGCTGCCTACGCTGGTGAGTGCGCCGGTGTAGCTCAGGTGGCTAGAGCGACGGTCTCATAATCCGTAGGTCGTAGGTTCGAGTCCTACCACCGGCACCACTTATTTGCTTGGCCCAACGATGTGCTCGAAGAGACGGTCGAGTTCACTTTGGGAATAATATTCGATTTCTATCCGCCCGCGTTGGTCGCTGAGCTCGACGATGCGAACACGCGTACCGAGAATTCGCTCCAGTTCTTCCGTCGCAGCCCTGACGTTGGGATCTAACGTCTTCTCTTTCTTGCTGCCGGTCCGGGCATGATCGGAAGTCAGATCTTGTACCAGCGCCTCCACCTGCCTTACGGAAAGACCTTGGGCGGCGGCTTTTTCAGCGACTTCGATTTGCTGTTCGGCAGTGGGGAGTCCTAGGACCGCGCGAGCATGCCCCATCGATAATCGATGTTCCGCCAGTAGCAACTGAACTTCAGTTGGAAGCTTGAGAAGCCGCAAGGCGTTGGTGATCGACGTCCGATCCTTGCCGGTGCGTCGGCCGATCTCTTCCTGCGACAGACCAAGCTCGCGACCCAGGCGTTCATAAGCACGGGCGGTTTCAATCGCGTTGAGGTCCTCACGTTGGATGTTTTCGATCAGGGCGAGTTCCAGGAGCAGGGGATCGGCGATCTCTTGGATCACCACTGGGACTACCGCCAAGCCCGCGAGCTTTGCGGCTCGCCAGCGGCGTTCGCCGGCTACCAGCTGGTATTGCTCTTCATGGCGTCGCACGATCAGCGGCTGGATTACTCCGTTGGCTCGAATGGACGCGGCGAGTTCTTCCAATCTCTCAGGCTGGAAAACCACGCGGGGCTGCATTGGATTGGGATGGATCGTGTCGATGGGGAGCACGGACGCCGGCGGTACCTCGGGAGCCTTGGCTGGCGCTTGCACCGCAGCCGCCGCAGTGCTGGCCTGGCCAGACTGCCTCCCGGGAAGTAGCGCGGAGAGTCCCTTACCCAGCGCTTTGCGCTGCTTCTCGGCTTCGCTCATTTTCAAGGATCTCCTTGGCTAGTCGTATGTAACTTTCAGCCCCTTTCGACCGGGGATCGTACATCAGGATGGGCTTCCCGTAACTCGGGGCCTCGGCGAGGCGGATGCTTCGCGGGATGACCGTCGTAAGTACTTCATTCCCAAAGAAATCCTTGAGATCATCGGCAACTTGGCGCGCCAGATTCGTACGATCATCGTACATCGTTAGCAGGATACCTTCTAGTTTGAGCGGCCGCGAAAACGTCTCCCTCACCCGCTCCACGGTGTC
>CAZDGT010000466.1:0-1676 GCA_964504905.1 uncultured Bordetella sp.
GTAACTCGGCCACTCTCCGTTCTTCGTTCCCGACTGAGCGGTTAGCGGCAGCGCCGCCCATAGGAGCCAAGACACCGCTAATGTCACGCCACCAACCCAAGTGAAAACTCGCCTCATGTACCCTCGCTCTTTCCGCTGCACAGCCGACCGAGCCGCGTTAGGGGATTATAATACCCCACGGCGAGAAATGGAATGGTGCCGCCGGCGCGGTCTCGCTAACCTTTTCCGCCAGCGTGGAAGCTAGTTTTTTTTCGCTGCCGCGTGAGGAGCGTCGTTGCGACTTGTCTCATCGCCATGATCTATCATCCCTGCTGAATTCACCAAAGCAGATTCAGAGGGTCCGGACGCGAACACCCCTCGGGCTACGAATGCCGCCGCTCCCAGCGCGCATAGCGCCATCACGAACGCCGCACTGTATCCGAAGTGATTCGCGATTACCCCCGCCGCGACCGAGCTCATCCCCACAAACAAGTCATAGAAAGCGCTCAGCACTCCCACGACCGACCCACGCTGGTGGCTGGGAGTCCGCTTGAGCACTGTTGAGATGATGGATGACCACGGGAAAGAGAAGCCTAGTCCGAGCATCGCCGCCGAGGCGACCGCCAGCACAGGCGGTGGCGCCACCGCTAGTCCTGCCAGCCCGATTGCCATTCCCACAATCCCCACATAGAAAGTGCGCTGTGGCGGAACTCGATCCGGCAAACCACCGAAGAAGAATCGCGCCAACAGCATCATGCCGGCGTAGGCGGTAAATGCCATCGGACCGGATTTCCCGTGATTCGCCAGGTGCAGAATCAGAAAACCGGCGATCACTGGATAGTGAACGCTGACGAAGCCCACCGTAAGTCCCGGCTTGATCAAATGTCCAGGCACCCAGACGCGCTTGCCCGGATTGGGATGCGGCGTATACTCCTCTGGGATCTTGGACAGGATTACGAACCCCGCCAGAGCCGTCGCAACTTGCATCATCGCGGCGTGTTCAAAACTAACGAGCCAGCTCCCAACGACGGGCCCCGCGGAGATGCCTCCCCAGATGCCGCTGCTCAGGAATCCCAAAGCGCGCCCACTGCGTGAAATTCCGGCGACTTCCACCACCCAAGCGGCCGCCCCTGTATAAAGGCAGGCTTCGCCAAAGCCCTGTAAAGCACGGCCCAGAAAAGCGCCCTGGATTCCAATCGGAAGCAGATACGCACATCCGGCAAGCGCGCAGCTAAACAAACCGGTGAGGAAGGCTGCCTTCCGGCCTTTGCGATCCGCCAACGGCCCTGAGATGAACCGCGAACCAAGGGCCACGAAGGAAAATGTTCCAATGACAAGACCCACGGTCTCGTCCGTTCCGCCCAGATCATGGCGGATATGCGGCGCCATGCCCGGAAGCACGGTGCCCATGCCCAGAAACCCAAGGAAAGTGGCCGCAATAAGCCACCAGAAGCGAGCCCCCATCCATTGATTGTAGCGGGAGGTTGGAGCAAATCGGACTTTGCACCGCGCCCAAGAGTTTTACGAAAGGATGCTCAGCAGGTTCCGGTACGACACTCGAGCCGCCGCTAGAGAGTCACCCCAAGACGCTGCGTTGTCCTGCTCGACACAGAAATGCTTTAAACCAGCCAGCTTCGCGTTGGCGAAGATTGGCTTGTAGTCCATTTGCCCGGCTCCTAAGGGTACGAAAGCCATAC
>CAZDGT010000467.1:0-6265 GCA_964504905.1 uncultured Bordetella sp.
ATCACTAATTTCCGTTCGGCCGGAGGTCGTTACCGCCTCGACTGATCCGTGAATACTGAACAGTTGAATACCACCCGACTTGGTGCGAACTGAGACTGGGCCAGAATTGCGAATGAAAATACCCCCGGAACGGCCGCTGGCCTTCACGGCCTCGGCGACGTCGGCGATTTCGGTTTGTCCCGAAGAAGTCTCCGTTTCGATCGGCCCGTCAATGCCGTTAATTCGGATTCCTCCAGATATCGCGTGGGCATGCACCTGAGCGGTGCGAGGAGTCTCGATTTCGAGGCGCACGGTAACCCCTCTTAATAATTGCGGATCATTCACGTATCCAATGCGAATACGGTTGCCAACCTGTTCGATAGGCGGGTTTTGTTCGAGAGCTCGAATATTCGCCTGAGCCATTTGGAGGTCAAATCTGCCATACCGTGGCTTGAGCACGCCATGTACCCGGATAGAAGCAGAAGAGCCGGCAGTAATGATAATTCCCCCCGCATCGCTTCTAACGTCGAGATCCACGGCCCCTGATATAGAAAGGGTGCGATCAAAAGTACCGGGCTCCGACCCTAGTCCCACGCATGTTCCCAAAACCAGCCCCACGCAGGCCCGTAGAATCGAGATCCTTGGAAAATTGGCGCGATGCATGGTTATAGCTTACAGCAGAAACCTGCATCTCCCGTCCATCGCGCTGGCTTCGCCGAACCCTCACTTGACGAGCCCGCGCAGATGGCCGCTAGGTTTCGGCCCACTCGCGTTCGAGCATGCGCGAGTATTCGCCGGAGGCGAAGATCTCAAACTCAAAGCCGAGCTCGCCGATGTCGGTGAAGACGGCTTCGCCTTGCCGGATCTGGAACAACTGATCGGCGTAACGGTAATAGTGGCGGACGAACTCATCGGTCAGCATCTCGCGCTCGGGCACCGCTGAGAAGACGGCGCTCAAACCCAGCGCGCGGGAGAAGATGGCCTTGTAGTCCGAAACTCCCCACTTCTTAAGCTTGGTCTGGACCGGCTCGGGTGTCCGGCTCACCAGATACGCAGCGAAACTCTGGTACTTAATACCCGAATACGCAAAGTCAGGCGACCGGTTCACCAGTTCCAGGCATTGGTCGATCCATCGCAACAAATCCTTGCCCACATAGAACAGCATGCGAATTTCGCAGAAGCGGCCTTCGAGCAGCATACGTTCGACGTCCTGCGAGTTACGTTCGCCGGCCGGCAGGAGCCCCTGCAAGACGAGACTCGCGCGCGAGCTCTCTACTAGCTTGTCAGGTCCACCTGCATCCGCGAAGGGGTGCAGAATCAGCGGCGGTAACTTACGGGCGGTCATATTCCTCCGAACGCAATCTCGAGCCTCAGTATGACAAATTAGCGCCGTTCCGTAAGCAGTACTTTTGCATCAATTGTCTGGTCCCCGCGAATCACCTTAACCAGTACTACGTCACCCGCCTTGCTGTCGCGCAGTGCGTAAGTGAAGTCGTACAGGTTACCGATCGGTTTTCCAGCGAATTCAATCATGATGTCGCCGGCTTTGAGTCCGGCTTTAGCTGCTGGACTTCCTTCGCGCACATCGGCGAAGCGCACGCCCTTGGGAGGTTCGTTGAAATCCGGGATGCTGCCGAAATTGGGGCCGTAGCCCGATTGCCGGTCACCCGATCCGACCGGGCCCGGCGACTGCCGTGCGACGCGCACGAATTTAGGACGATCCCCATCAGCGGAGAGGCGTGTTGCAACGTCCGCGACATAGTCCAGCAATTTTGCGGCATCCGCGCCGTCGATCTTGTCAGGAGTATCGCTGGGTTTGTGATAATCGGCGTGCAGTCCGGAAAAGAAAAACAGCACCGGGATCTGCTTCGCAGCGAAGGACGCGTGATCGCTGGCGTCGCTCATGTCGGTGCCGGCGCTCCTGCCCGATTCATCGATCCGTAGCGGTTCCGGAAGCTTTACTTCCTCCAGAATCCGGGACAGGGTGCTGCCGGTTTGCGCACCGCTCACAAAAACTCGCCCATTTTGCACGCGGCCGATCATATCCAGGTTCAGCATCGCCACGGCATTCTCGATGGGAAGAACGGGATGGTTCACGTACCAGCTGCTTCCCAGCAAACCGAGTTCTTCGCCGGCGAAGGTCATGAACAGAATTCCGCGCTGGGGCTGCGGCTGCTTCGAGAACCAGCGAGCCAGCTCGATGACCCCTGCGGTGCCTGAAGCGTTATCGTCGGCGCCGGGATGCACGGCGCCCATTTGATTGGGAGCCAGCGAGTGCTCGTCGCCCAGGCCCAGGTGATCGTAGTGTGCGCCGATAATGACGTATTCGGACGTCTTTCCCGGCAGATATGCCGCCACATTGTGAACGGTCTTGGTTTCGTGGATCACATCGACCGATAGATCGACGTCCACTTTGGCTAGAGGGAAAGAGCGCGCCTTCAGGTCGCCATCAATTTCTCTCGCAATCTGGAGCAGATCCCTGCCTTCGGCTCGCAGCCATGCTTCCGCCGTGGATTCCTTGATTTGCACGAAGAAGATTCCCGCGTCACGCGGCCCGCCGGTAGCGCCGACTTTTTCCAGCTTGTCTTCGGCGCCTGGGTGCGAGGCCGTATCATTCACTAGAATCACGCCGCGGGCGCCGTGGTTCTTGGCGTTCATCATCTTGTCGATGAAAGTCGAGTGGGACGTGAGCTTCCTGCCGCCAAAGACGCTCTTCTCGTCGCGCTCCTGCGGCTCGTGGCGAAGGATCAACACCAGCTTGTCCTTTACATCGAGTCCGGCGTAGTCGTCGTAGCTGTGTTCCTTGGCGGTAATGCCGTATCCCGCAAAGACCACCGGCCCCCGGAACTTGCCGTTGGTAGAAAAAGTAAACGGTACGAAGTTCTGTCTTAGCTTTAATGTCTGCTTGGGGCCCGCATCGCGAAAGGAAAAAGTATTGCCCGGCCCCAACTTCGCGCCCAATTCCGCCGGGAAAGCGAGTTCGAAATTCTTGACATCGGCATCGCTCTTTCCATCGACGGGCTTCAATCCGAACGACTGAAATTGACCCGCGATGTACGCCGCGGCTTTTTCGAGTTCCGGTGTTCCCGTCGCGCGTCCTTTCAATTGCGGCGAGGCAAGATACTGGACGTGGGACAGGTATGCATCCGCCTGGATGTTGGGCTGCGTCTCCGCCGCTGGGAGGGTTAGCGCACTTAAGCAAAGAATCCAGGGAAGGGGACGACGCATAAAGAACTACTTCTTGGCCCCGATTTTAGGAATCTCCACGGTGCAGCAACTTTCATCTTCTTTCTTGGGGGCCGCCACGGCCATAGTTTTCGCTTCCGCCGTCTTGTGGTCGATTTCGATCTGCAGCAACTGCTGCAGCACGTTCCAGTCGACTCCTCCATCGAGTTTGCGCCCATTGATGAAGATAGTGGGCGTGGCGCTCACCGCCAGTTGGTGCCCCAATTCCATGGCCTTCTCGACTTCCGCGGCGGACGTCTTGTCATCCATGCAGCGCCCTAGCAGCAGCGTGTCGAGGCCCTTGCCTCTGGCGTAATCCTGAAACTTCGCATCGAAGTTTTCCAGGGTGATGTCTTTTTGGTTGGCGTAGACCCAATCGTGATAGTCCCAGAATGCCGCCGGGCTCGTTCGGTAAGTGCAGCGGCCGGCGATTGACCCCTTCATGGCCCACGGATGAATCTGCGTCAGCGGAAAATCAACGAAAGTCACGCGGACCTTGTCGGCGAACGCCGCCGGAATGTTTTTCCGCAATTCCTGCTCCTCTTTCTGGCAGTAGGGGCACTGGAAATCGCTAAATACCACCAGGTTCACAGCCGCGTTGGCTCCCGCCCCGTAGGTGGGTTGCTGATCCGTTTTGAGCAGGTCGAGGTTGCTTTGGAAAGGGCTGCGGTTGATGTCGTAGGTCTGGCCTTTGACGATGTTCTTGCCATCTTTCGAAACGTAATAGAACTCGTCCTTGGTCGAGCCGTTGAACGTCAAGTGCACGCTAATGTCGAAGAAGCCTTCCAGGGCCGACGGTTTGGGATCGTCAATCTTAACTGTGACCTGGGGAATCCACAGTTCGGCGTAGCGGAGGTAAGTCTCCAGCGCGGCTTTGTCCAGCGCGGACTTGGCAGGAGTTTTAGTCTGGGCCAACAGCGCGAAACTGGCCAGCAGGAGGGTCGCGGCTATTTTCATTCTCAATTCCTCTGACGCGCCGGCTTCTCAGATGTTACGGCCGCGTAGCTTCATTATACTGAAGACTTGTCGCGTAGCTGGCTCATTTTCCCATTGCTGCTGCTGTACCTGCTGCATTTGGGCGGAGTTGGCTTCCTGGGTCCGGACGAGCCGCGCTATGCCTCCATCGGCCGCGAAATGGCGCGCTCGGGCGACTGGATTACGCCGCGGCTCGACGGCCAACCCTGGTTCGAAAAGCCTCCGCTGACTTACTGGCTGACTGCCGCGGGACACTTGGCGCGCTTGCCGGATGAGTGGGCCGCTCGGCTGCCAGAGGCACTGATCAGCGTGGCGTTCCTGGCCTTCTTTTGCACAACGCTGGCACGAGAATTCTCACCGCGTTTCGCGATAGCCGCGACATCTATCCTGGCGACATCCGCGGGATGGGTGGCGTATAGCTTCGCCGCCTTGACCGATCTGCCGATGTCGGCGGCGCTCGGCGCGGCAATGCTGATCACATTGTTCGATAGACAGCGAGCCCTTATCGCGGGAGCGCTGCTAGGGCTTTCCATTCTCGGCAAGGGTTTTGTGCCCCTGGTCCTTTTTGCTCCGGTACTGTTGATCGCTCGCGGAAAGCGGATCGTGACGCTGACGACTGCGGCGATCGTCGCAGCGCCGTGGTTCATACTATGCTCGCTGCGCAATGGTGGCGCTTTCTGGAATGACTTCTTCTGGAAACAGCACGTCGACCGCTTCCTGACGCCCAGCCTGGAGCACGTACAACCCTTTTGGTTTTACATTCCGGTGTTATTGGCCGGGTTATTTCCGTGGACGCCGCTCGCCGCTTTGCTTGCGCGCCGCCAAACCTACTCCGACGTTCGGGTGCGAACGCTCGCTTATTGGGTTCTCTACGGACTGCTCTTTTTCTCGGTCGCGCGCAACAAGCTGCCTGGCTATTTGCTGCCCTTCTTTCCCGCGGTGGCGATCCTGCTTGCAGCGGCTTTGGAATCGGCGCGTGCGAGGGCTTGGTGGCTGGCGGCGTGCGCGCTGCTGCTGGTGGCGCTGCCGACGGTAGCGGCTATCCTGCCCGATGCGCTGCTCGCCGGTTTGAGCCGGGCGCATATCGCCCTCGCGCCTGGAGGTTTGGTGTTCGTGCTCGTTGCCGGGGTCGTATGGTGGCTGGCTTGGAAACAGAGAGCGGAGGCCGCGCTGTTTACCGTCGCGCTGACGGCCGGACTGGGCGTCGCTTATATGAAATACGCCACATTCCCGGCGTTGGATGCGAATGTTTCGGTTCGCAGCTTCTGGCGATCCCACCGCGATGTTGTTCCAGGCGCCTGCGTCGACAACGTCAGCCGGACTTGGCGGTACGGCCTGAACTATTACACGGGGCACGAAATGCAGAGTTGCGGTGCGGCCCAAGCTGGTCCGCGCATTGTAGTTCGTGACCATCAGCTCGCAGTCGAGGGACAATGAACGATGGGACTGAAATTGATCAAGCTGGGTTTGCTCTAAACCCCTAGTATGGTAATCTCTATAGAGAAGGAGGCCTATGTCGACTGCCGATGTGTTGACCGAACAACAACTCGTGGAGCAAGAATACGATAGAGTCGTACGCGAGGACATAGAGCTGTTCCGTTCCCAGGCTGCTTTGCGGACTGCGGGGAAGATGACGGACGACGAA
Source organism: uncultured Bordetella sp. (assembly GCA_964504905.1). Taxonomy (GTDB): domain Bacteria; phylum Acidobacteriota; class Terriglobia; order Bryobacterales; family Bryobacteraceae; genus Palsa-187. The sequence goes on from CAZDGT010000467.1 coordinate 5,825, forward strand.
TTGCGCCCTCAGCGCCTGCGTCGCGGAGTCTATAGCCAGCGCCAGCCAGATGTCCACATGATCCGTACCAAAGTTCCGGGCGGACTCCTCACTTCGGACCAGATGCGCCAGATGGGCCGCGTTGCCGACGTATTTGCGGGCGGCAAGGGCCACCTCACCACGCGCCAGAACATTCAATATCATTTTGTGCCGCTGCCGCAAGTGGCGGATCTCCTGAATATGCTGGCCGACGTGCGCCTTACGACGCGCGAAGCCTGCTACAACACGGTGCGCAATGTGACCGCGTGTCCGCTGGCTGGGATTCATCCTGAAGAGCCGTTCGACGTACAGCCTTACGCGCGCCGCGTGGCCTTTGCATTCCTCCACAAGGAACTCACCGACAGCCTGCCTCGCAAGTTCAAGATCGCTTTCGCGGGTTGCCCCGAGGATTGCATCGCGACT
>CAZDGT010000468.1:0-6249 GCA_964504905.1 uncultured Bordetella sp.
GGTGACGGTATCCGGCCATGCAGTTGCGGCAGCGCCCGCAGACGACGTGCCCTTCGCCCGAAACTAGTTCGCCGGGATGAAAATCGTTGACGTTGGAACCCACGGCGACGATCTCACCAACGAATTCATGCCCGATCGCCATGGGGACGGGGATGGTCTGGCGGGCCCACTCATCCCAATCGTAAATGTGAACATCGGTGCCGCAGATCCCGGTGCGCTGCACGCGGATCAGAACGTCATTGATGCCGATCGACGGCTCGGGTATGTCTTCGATCCACAACCCGGGCGTGGCTTGTGCCTTGACGAGCGCTTTCATTGACAACCATTATCCGCTACGCAGACTTCACGATTAATTCACAAGGATTTCACACCTGAAAGACGGCGTTGGTTCAAGATGAATACATAGATCATGCTCGTCTCAGCCGCCATCACCGGATTTCTGATCGTCGCGCTCTTTCTGGAGACGATCTCGTCGTCCCCCAAGGACCACTAACTCTGTTCGCGGCCCAACCATTTATCCACGACAGGTAGCCGATAGGAGAGCAGGCGATCCAGCAGCGTTTCCGGAGCGGTATCCGCAATAAATAGTTCGCGGTGCGCTGGTTTGACGAACTCCTCCGCAACGGCGTGGTCAAACATCTTCAGCAGGTCATCGTAGTATCGGGCGATGTTCAGGATGCCACAGGGTTTGCGTTGCAGACCGAGTTGCGTCCAGGTGAGAATCTCGCAGAACTCCTCGAATGTGCCGTAACCGCCGGGCATGGCGATAAACGCGTCCGCAAGATCGGCCATCAATGCCTTACGTTCGTGCATGGATTCGACCACGCGCAAGTCGGGAAGCTCCAGATGCGCCACTTCTTTGGCCACTAGCCCTTTGGGGATAATACCAATGACTTCCCCGCCCGCCGCCCGGGCCGTGTCGGCCAGGACTCCCATCAGTCCGACATTGCCGCCGCCATAGACAATCGTGATGCCGCGAGCGACGAGGGATTGGGCAAGCGCCGCCGCGGCTTCGGCGTACGCCGGACGCGCCCCGGGACTGGAACCACAAAATACACAGACTCGTTTGATCATGGTCAATAAATTGGCTTCTCGCCGGGGGGCCGCGTCTTCCAGCGGCGATGAATCCACAACCATTGGTCAGGATGTTTGCGGATAGCGGTTTCCAGTCGAGCGTGTACCTGCTGGGTATCCTGCCCGACATCACCGGACATTTCCAATGCGGGCTCGAAATGCAAAATGTAGCGCCCTTCTTTATCCGACCACAGCGCATAACCGGGAACTACGGCGGCACCGCTGTGGTGGGCCAGTTTTACGAATGCGCTCCCGGCGCACGCTTTGATCCCAAAAAACTCAATGAACACACCTTGGTCCGGCGTCGTGTTCTGATCGATAAGGACTCCTACTGCCTCGCCTGCCGCCAGCGCCCGTAAGATGCCGCGCGCCGCATCCTTCTTCGCGATGGCCCGGTTGCCTGAGAGTTCGCGCCGGCTCTCCACCAGGGCGTCAATGCGCGGATTGTCGATAGGGCGCACCACAATCTGCATCGGGGAAACAAGATACGCGTGGGCGAACGCACTCAACTCCCAATTGCCGAAGTGCCCGGTTGCGACCAACACGCCTTTCCCAAGAGCATGGGCCTGTTGAAAGTTTTCCAGACCTTCGTATCGGATCCACTCATGGACGTTATCGCGACTGATCTGCGGGAAACGCGCAAAGCTGACCACCAGCCTGGCGATGGAATCGAATACACCAGTAGTAATGCGTTCGCGCCCAGCGAATCCCGCCATCTCAAGATTCTTGAGAGCCGTGCGGCGCAGTCGCGGCAGGGCAATATCCAGCATCCGGACGTAAACGCGGGCCAGCCGATTGGCCGTCGATGGCGATGTGGAAGAAAGGGTAGCCAGCACGAAGCGCGCAAGCCAGTATTCGACCGTCTTCACGCTCGCTTATTCACTCCGGCTCATGCGATCCAACCGCCTCCCAGCACCAGGTCGCCGGAATAAAACACTGCGCCCTGCCCCGGGGTTACGGCGCGCTGCGGTTCGTTGAAGCGGACTTCGATACTTGCTGGCGACGGATAGAGTGTCGCCGCAGCAGCAACGTGCTTGTTGCGAATCTTCACTTCAGCGCGCAGCGGAGCAGCCGGAGGCGCAATCGAAATCCAGTTGACGTCCTTGACATGCATGGACGCTCGCAGCAGATCGTCGTTGCTTCCAACGACGACTCGCTTCGCGGTGGGCTCCGTCGCAATCACGTAGAGCGGCTCAGCGGCAGCCACTCCCAGTCCGCGCCGCTGCCCCACCGTGAAGTGGTGAACTCCCGAGTGCTCGCCCACCACGCGTCCATCGGCGGTGACGATCTCACCTTGCGTCTCTGCCGGTGCGATCCCCTGCTCCTTAAAGTAGCTATCGATGAACCCTGCGTAGTCTCCGTTGGGAACGAAGCAAATCTCCTGGCTATCGGGCTTGGCCGCTGTGGGAATGCCCAGCTCGCGCGCCAGTTCGCGCACTTGCGATTTCTCCATTCCGCCGAGCGGAAATCGCGTACGCGCCAGTTGATCTTGCTTCAGGCCGCACAAAAAATACGTCTGGTCCTTGGCGCGATCCACACTGCGGCGCATTTCCCAGCGGCCGCTCTGGTCGTTCCAATCGATGCGCGCGTAATGTCCCGTAGCGATCTCGCGCGCGCCGATCCCTTCCGCCATTTCCAGGAATTGATCGAACTTGATGAAGTTGTTGCACAGCGTGCAAGGGATGGGCGTGCGCCCGGCCAAATACTCGTCGATGAACGGCTTCACCACTTGCTCTTCAAAGCGCTGCTCGAAATTCACAACGTAATACGGAATTCCCAAGAACTGGGCCACGTGACGCGCATCATAAACATCATCAAGCGAGCAGCAGCGGCCCGTAGCGCCCTCGGAGGCGACCTCTGGCAGGCGCTTCTGGTTCCACAACTGCATGGTCATGCCGATGACGCGCTCCCCCGCGCGGTTGAGCATGCCCGCGACCACGGAGCTATCGACGCCACCCGACATCGCGACCGCAATTGTGTTCTCAGACATAGGCTGGCGCCAGCTTTCGAAGGCGGGTGACTACCTGAACTACAGCGTCAACCAGTGCGTCGATCTGCTCTTGCGTATTGGAGCGGCCCAATGAAAAGCGCACGCTTGACCGCGCCTGCTCCCTCGTGAGTCCGATCGCTTCGAGTACATGTGACGGTTCGGTCGCGCCACTCGAACAAGCGGAGCCGCTGGATACCGCAAAGCCCTTGAGATCGAGCGCGATCAGAAGCGGCTCGCTATCGATGCCGTCGAAACGAATATTGGAAGTGTTGCCAACACGCAGCGCGCCAGCGCCATTGACGTGCGCGCCCTCGACACTCGCAAGGATGCCCTGCTCCAACCGATCGCGCAGAGCGGTCTGACGAGTGGCCTCCGCGACGCTCTCTTCGACGACCCACTGAGCCGCGCGCCCGAATCCCGCCGCACCTGCGACGTTCTCCGTCCCGGCCCGCATCTTGCGCTCATGCGGACCGCCATAGATGAGTGGCCGCAGAACGGCCCCCTTGCGAACGTAGAGCGCGCCGATGCCCTTGGGTCCGTAGATTTTGTGAGCGCTGATCGAGTACAGATCGACGCCAAGCTCGCCCACATCTACCGGAAGCTTCCCCATCGCCTGCACTCCATCGGAATGGAACAGAATTCCGGCATCGCGAGCGATCCGCGCGATCTCGCGTAACGGCTGGACCACGCCCAACTCGTTATTCACATGCATCACGCTGATCAGCTTGGTATCGGGTCGAACCGCAGCGCGCACCGTTTCAGGATCGATGACACCACGCCCGTCCACAGGAACGAAGGTCACCGAAGGCAATTGCTGTGCTGCTTGCAGGACAGCGGGGTGCTCCACCGTAGTGGTAATGACGTGGCCGTCCGCGCCGAAAATCGCCATGTTGTCGGCTTCGGTGCCGCCGCCCGTAAACACGATTTCTTCCGCCTTAGCGCTCAGCATGGCCGCCACGGAACGCCGTGCGCGATCCAATTCCGCGCGGGCTTCTTGGCCAAATTGGTGGATGCTCGACGCGTTGCCGAACACCGTGGTCATCAACGGCGCCATCGTCTGAAATACCTCGGGCGAGACGGGCGTGGTCGCGTTGTGATCGAAGTAATAGCGGGTCACGGCTTTCATTACAATCTTATCAGCACATGGCGAGCAGACTGATCACTTTTACCACGGATTTCGGGCTTTCCGACCACTTTGTGGGCGTGATGAAGGGCGTGGTGGCGACCCTCGCTCCCGCCGCGCGCGTGATCGATATCAGCCATGACGTCGCTCCCTACAACGTGACGGAGGCCGCCTTCGTCATCGCGGAAGCGTGGACCTATTTCCCCAAGCGCACCATTCACGTCGTGGTGGTCGACCCTGGCGTTGGCAGTTCGCGCCGGCCAATTCTAGCGGAGGCTGGTGGGCACTACTTCGTTGCTCCCGATAACGGCGTGCTCTCCATGGTGTTTGACGCGGCCCCGCACAAGGTTCGCGTCATCTCGAATCCAAAATTCATGCGCCGCGAGATCAGCCGTACGTTTCATGGGCGCGACATATTTGCTCCCGCCGCCGCACATTTGGCAAAAGGCGCGAAACCAGCGGCGTTCGGCCAGCAGATTGACGACTACGTTCGCACCTGGATCACCCGGCCTTCGTGCCACGGCAAAGACGCCTGGCGCGGCACGATCCTTCAGGTCGATCGCTTCGGCAACCTGATTACAAACTTCCCGGCCCGGGAATTCGAGGCTCTCAATACTCGCTCGTTTGAAATGCGAGCGGGACCGCAGCGCATTCACCGCCTCGCCCTTGCTTACGCGGAAACGAATGTCGGCGACCTCTTTGTGATCGTGGGCAGTTCAGGTTATCTCGAAATCGCGGCGAATCAAAAGTCAGCCGCCGAGATTCTTGGTTGCAGCGCCGGAGCTTCCGTAGAGTTAGATCTCCACTAGGCGCCAAAGAATTCGCGCGCGGCAGCAACAGTGTAGCGGATATCTTCCTCACTATGGGCCGTCGACAGAAACGCCGCTTCGAACTGTGAAGGCGCCAGGTACACGCCGCGTTCCAGCATGAAGTGGAAGAACTGGCCGAATCGCGCCGTGTCGCATTTCTTGGCGGAATCCCAATCGGTGACCGGATCGGGTGAAAAGAAAAATGTGAACATCGCACCGACGCGATTGATCGTGACCCCGGGCGGAGTCCACGCCGTGAACTGAGCGGCGCGCTCTTCGAGCTCCTTATACAGCCCCGGTTGTGAGACAAGGTAACGCAGCATCGCCAGTCCCGCCGCCACCGAAAGCGGATTGCCCGACAGCGTTCCCGCCTGATAAACCGGACCTAACGGTGCGATCTTTCGCATGATGTCGGCGCGTCCGCCGTACGCTGCAATCGGCAGGCCACCGCCGATGATCTTGCCCAGAGTAGTCAAGTCGGGTTTGATACCGAAGCGCTGTTGGGCCCCGCCAAGCGCGACCCGGAATCCCGTCATGACCTCGTCGAAAATAAGCAGCGCGCCGTGGCGAGCAGTAAGATCCCGCAGCGCTTCCAGAAATCCCGGCGCGGGCGGGACACAACCCATGTTGCCGACCACCGGCTCGACAATCACCGCGGCGATCTGATCACCGCGCTCGGCGAACGCCTTCTCCACGGCGGCGATGGAGTTGTAAGGCAGCGCCAGCGTAGTCTCGGCGAACGCCTTGGGAACACCTGCGGTATCCGCGATTCCCAGTGTTGCCATCCCCGAACCAGCCTTCACCAACAACGAATCGACGTGCCCGTGATAGCAGCCTTCAAACTTGATCGTCAGGTCGCGGCCAGTGAATCCGCGAGCCAGCCGCAGCGCGCTCATGGTCGCCTCAGTGCCCGAATTCACCAGGCGCAGCATCTCCATTGATGGCACGATCTGCGAGATCAACTCCGCCAGTTCCACTTCGCGTTCGGTGGGAGCGCCAAAGCTGGTGCCGGATTCCATCGCTTCAAGCAGCGCGTCCACCACGGGTTTTGGGCGATGCCCCAGCAGCAGCGGCCCCCAGGAACCCACGTAATCGATGTAGGAATTGCCGTCAGCGTCGAAGACGCGCGATCCTTCGCCCCGCGCGATGAACCTCGGCGCGCCGCCTACGCTCTTGAACGCCCGCACCGGCGAATTTACGCCGCCAGGGGTGTGCGCCTGCGCCCGCGCAAACAAATCTTCGGATCGCGATAT
>CAZDGT010000469.1:0-2096 GCA_964504905.1 uncultured Bordetella sp.
TCGGCCGTGTGTGAATGACCTTCTTCCACGTAAAGCTTGCGATAGGTCAGTGCGGGCTGCTCGACAATGTCTCCATCAAGCGCGAGGCGGAGAGTCGGAGATTTCGGCACGACTTCGTGCGCGCCCTGGTAGTAGTTGAATGCCGGTGCGAGCCAGCGGCAACCGAGTCGCTCCAGCAAATCGTATGCAGCGTAGAGTGTTCCCCGATCATCGGCCCCCACCACAAACAAAACACCTCCGCGCACCGCCAGACAGTAACCATCGGGAGGAAGCGTTGCGACTGCGGCAGGCAGTGCGATATTGCCCGGGGCGGATTTGCGATTGCATACCAGGATGAATGGATTTGAGGCCTGGGCACTGATCTTGAATTGAGCGCCGCTCATCGCGCCGAGATAACTCTGCAACTCGCGGGCGGCAAGTTCCTCGGTTGGTGATGGTTTGACGGGAATGAGAATCGAGAATTCCGCGTGCCCGTTTTCGGCGAGCGTTATCGTAGCCGGCGAGGCCTTTGTCTCGGTTGCGCCTGTGGTCGCGACCAGGACGGTAAAAATTGCGACCAGGGCGAAATGATTGAATACCGTGATGGCTTTCGTCATTGCAGGGATTGGACGTATCCGCAGCCACACCCACTTCAAGGAATTGTTACTGCTCATTCGGGAAGCGGCTGATCTTTGGTTTCCGGCATGAACAAAATCACCACCACTCCCAGCAGAAAAAGGCTTCCCAGCAAGGTCACAGCGAGACGCAAATCCATGTTCGGCAGCGCCTTGAGCCAGCCGGATAACAGGAGCACGGAGGCGGCGACGATGCGTCCGCCGTTGAAGCAAAAGCCCGCGCCCGTCGCGCGAAGGTGCGTCGGGAACAGTTCGGGAAAGTAAACCGCGTAACCGGAATGAATGCCACCCGTCAGGAAGCCGAAGACCGGCAGCAGAACCAGGAGTTGCATATAGGTGGACGGGAGGTAGCAGGTAACGGGCACGATTACGAATGCTGCAAGCTGCATCACGACGAACGCCCGGCGGCGTCCGAGCTTTACGCAGAGCGGTCCCATCGCGAGGAGGCCAAGGCCGACACCTGCGACTTCGATGATGCCGTAGGCAAATTTGGCCTGTTGCGCCGCGTGTTCGGGCGCGACATGGTTTCGGAGCAATAGTTCCCGGGCGAGGTCCTGGCCAGCCACGGTAACGCCCCAAAAAGTCCCCAGCCCGACCGCCGCCAGCAACATTCCCAGCACCGCGCGAATGCACCATTTTCGTTCGCCCAATAAATCGCGAAAGCGGCCCATCTTCGGGCCGGTGGCCGAAGCGGCTTTCGCGTCCGCTGCTCGCCAGCTTTCGGGTTCCTTTACGCTGGCCATCACCCAAAACACCAGCAACGCTGGCAGAATCGAAATGAGATACGCGTATCGCCACTGCGCGCCCACCGCGAGACCCGTCACGGCTGCCGTCCACACGCCGAGCACACTGGTCGCGTGAAAGATCCCGGAAGCGTGGGCTCTCGCCTCTTTCGGGAACACCTCGGCGACGAGGCTTGCGGCCACTGCCCACTCGCCGCCCACGCCCATGGCCACCAGGAAACGGGCGGCGCCGACCTGCCAAAGTGATTGAGCAAAGAAAGTCAGGCCTGAAAAAACGGAGTACATCAGGATCGTCACCGCCATCGTTGGACGTCTGCCCCAGCGATCTGCCAATGAGCCAAACAAAAGACCACCGAGCGTCCCGCCTGCGAGAAAGACCGCCAGGAAATGGTCGCCGTAGGCCATGATGGCGGCGTCGCTCGCTCGCGCGCCAAGAATATCCGTCAGAAGATGATTTCGAGTCAGGTTGAAGATCTGACCTTCAAAGGCATCAAATATCCATCCGGCCGACGCGATGGTGAGGATGAGCCATTGGTAGGAAGTTACCTTTGAGTACCACCGCGCCTTCGTTCCGTCTTCTTCTGATACGCGGGTGCTCACAATCAGGGTTTCGTTGCCTTTTGCCTCAGGTGAAGGAAACCACCGACTTTCGTTCGACCGACTCCTGCGCCTTCAGGCACATCGCGACCGACCATCGGCCATCTTCGGCAGTGGCGCAGTGCAATGGCCCGCCCCGCGC